>NZ_JBMSDU010000006.1:0-241341 GCF_049445835.1 Ancylobacter sp. VNQ12
TTCAACAAGCTCAAACACTTCAGGGCCGTCGCCACCCGCTACGACAAGCGAGACGACAATTTCCTCGCCTCGATCCAACTCGCATCAATCCGCATCTGGCTGCGAAGTTATGAGTCGGTCACCTAGGCGGCGGGGAAGCCGCTCGACGGTAGTCTCGTGTTATCCTGACGTCAGCTGCGGACGGGGCGAGTCGCGTCGATGCTGTCGGATTACCTTTTTCGTTTCCATCATATGACGCTGCTCACGCTGGCTGTGGCCGCGGGGCTGGCCGTCATCATCGTCCTGCGCTGGACGGGGCAGCGCTTCGTCTCGGCGAAAGCCGCGCTCAAGCTCAGGGGCGACAGGACGTATGACTACACCGTCGCCGGCGCCGGCGAGCACCAGCCGATCCTCGGGCGCATTGCCGGGCGTTCGCCGGAGGCCGGCGGGCAGGACTGCACGGCGGAACTGGTCCCCGACATTTCCCGCGCCGGTGAGCTGCGTGCCATCTGGGTGACGGTGCAGGGCGCGCGCGTCGGTCATATCACGCGGGAGGAGATCGAGCCATTCCAGGTCGTGCTGGCCGGTCGCTCGGCGCGCTGCGACGCGGTCGTCGTGCCCGCGCGCTCGGGCCTGCTGACGGTGCGGCTCGACACGGTGTGGCCGCCGAGCCTCGACTAGGGGCGGGCGGGCATCGTCTCCATCGGATGTCATTGCGAGCCCTGGCGAATCGGGTGGGGTGAGAAATTTATTACCGAATCGTCAACCATAGACTGGAACGAAAGAAGAACATGGCTTGCTTCTGTGGATTGCGGGAGTAATGTTCTTCATATGTTCCACAGGAGGTCGACATGATCCGCATCCTTCTTCAGGAAGTCGCCGCACTCACCTCGGTCGGGCTTTTCGTGACCATGATCGGAATCTGGGCCGGCGTGTTCGCCGGGGTCTGAGGACAGCGGGGAGGACAGCCCCCGGGTGGTGGACGCTGCGGTTCCAGGCGCCCACCATTATGCGCCGAGCTGCCGAATCGGCCGAGCCTCATGTCGCAGGAGACTACCCATGGCTGCCGCTGATGTCGGTTTCGTGCATCTGCACGTGCACTCGTCCTTCTCCCTGCTGGAAGGCGCGCTCAGCATCGGCAAGCTGGCAGACCTCGCCAAGAAGGACCACCAGCCCGCTATCGCGCTGACCGACACGGGAAATCTGTTCGGCGCGCTGGAATTCTCCGAGAAGATGGCCGGCTCCGGCATCCAGCCAATCGTCGGCTGCTCGCTTGCCATCGAATTTCCCGGACCTGCCCCACGCGGCCCGGCCAGCCAGCAGCGCCCCCGTCTCGTGCTCATCGCCGCGACGCAGGAGGGCTGGAACAACCTGATGGAGCTGGTGTCGCGCTCTTATCTCGACACCGCATCCGACGGCGCTCCCCATATCCGGCTCGAGTGGCTGGAAGGGCTCGCGGGTGGCCTCATCGCCCTGACCGGGGGGCCCTCTGGTCCGATCGACCGGGTGCTGGCGGCGGGAAGCGGGGAACTCGCCGAACAGCGGCTCTCGACGCTTTCCCAGCTTTTCGGCGACCGGCTCTATGTCGAGATCCAGCGCCACGGCGTCGCCGAGGAGCGCAATGTCGAGGGAGCGCTGATCGATCTTGCCTACCAGATGGAACTGCCGCTGGTGGCGACCAATGAGCCGTTCTTCGCCGCGCAGGACGACTATGAGGCGCATGACGCGCTGATCTGTATCGCCGAAGGCCGTCTGGTGGCCGAGGGCGACCGCCGCCAGCTGACGCCCGAGCACCGCTTCCGCACCCGCGCCGAGATGGCGGCGCTGTTCGCCGATCTGCCGGAGGCGCTCGCCAACACGGTGGAGATCGCCCGGCGCTGTGCCTATCGCCCGCGCACGGTGAAGCCGATCCTGCCGCGCTTCACCATGGAGCGCGACGAGGCCGAGGAGCTGCGCGTGCAGGCGGAGGAGGGGTTGCGCCAGCGCCTCGCCGTGCACGGGCCGGCTCCGGGCCTGACCGAGAAGGACTATGAGGACCGCCTCGCCTTCGAGCTGTCCATCATCGAGAAGATGAAGTTTCCCGGCTACTTCCTCATCGTGTCGGACTTCATCAAATGGGCGAAGGCGCAGGGCATTCCGGTCGGTCCGGGCCGTGGCTCGGGCGCCGGTTCGCTGGTGGCCTATTCGCTGACCATCACCGACCTTGACCCTCTGCGCTTCGGCCTGCTGTTCGAGCGATTCCTCAATCCCGAGCGCGTGTCGATGCCCGACTTCGACATCGACTTCTGCCAGGAGCGGCGTGACGAGGTGATCCGCTACGTCCAGCAGCGCTATGGACGCGACCAGGTGGCGCAGATCATCACCTTCGGTACGCTGCAGGCGCGCGGCGTGCTGCGCGACGTCGGCCGCGTGCTGGAAATGCCGTATGGCCAGGTCGACAAGCTGTGCAAGCTGGTGCCGCAGAACCCGGCCAATCCGGTCACGCTGAAGCAGGCGATCAATGACGAGCCGCGCCTGCAGGCGGAGAGCGACGCCAATCCGGTCGTCAAGCGCGCCTTCGACATCGCCACCCGCCTGGAGGGCCTCAACCGCCACGCCTCGACCCACGCCGCCGGCATCGTGATCGGCGACCGCCCGCTAGCGCAGTTGGTGCCGCTCTACCGAGACCCGCGCTCGGACATGCCGGTCACCCAGTACAACATGAAGTGGATCGAGCAGGCCGGGCTGGTGAAGTTCGACTTTCTCGGCCTGAAGACGCTGACCGTGCTGCAGACCGCGGTGCGGCTGGTGGCGCAGCGCGGCATCAAGCTGGACCTCTCCACCATTCCGCTCGACGACGCCAAGTCCTACGCCATGCTGACCCGCGGCGAGACGGTCGGCGTGTTCCAGGTGGAAAGCGCGGGCATGCGCCGCGCTCTGGTCGACATGAAGCCCGACCGGCTGGAGGACATCATCGCGCTCGTGGCGCTTTACCGGCCGGGCCCGATGGCCAACATCCCGGTCTATTGCGCGGTGAAGAACGGGCAGGAGAAGGCGGCCTATGCGCACCCGGCGCTTGAGGGCAGCCTCAAGGAGACCTACGGCGTCATCATCTACCAGGAACAGGTGATGCAGATCGCCCAGACGCTGTCGGGCTATTCGCTGGGCGAAGCCGATCTTCTGCGCCGCGCCATGGGCAAGAAGATCCGCGCCGAGATGGACAAGCAGCGCGAGCGCTTCGTCGATGGCGCGATCGAGCGCGGCGTGCCGAAGGCGAAGGCATCGGAGATATTCGACCTGCTGGCGAAGTTCGCCGATTACGGCTTCAACAAGAGCCATGCGGCGGCCTATGCGCTGGTGGCCTACCAGACCGCCTATATGAAGGCGAACTACTGTACCGAATTTCTGGCAGCGTCGATGACGCTGGACATGGGCAACACTGATAAGCTGGCGGAATTCCGTCAGGAGGCGCAGCGCCTCGGCATCGAGGTGGTGGCGCCTTCGGTGAACCATTCGGGCCGCGAGTTCGCGGTGAAGGACGGGCGCATTCTCTATGCGCTTGCCGCCATTAAGGGCGTGGGCGTGCACGCGGTCGACGCCATCGTCGAGGCGCGGGGCGACAGGCCCTTTGCCAGCCTTTCCGACTTCGCCGCCCGCATCAACGCCAAGGCGCTGAACAAGCGGACCATGGAAAGCCTGGTGAATGCCGGCGCGTTCGACGTGCTCGAGCCCAATCGCGCGCGCGCGCTCGCCGCGATCGACAATATTCTCGGACATGCTGCCAAGCGCGGCGCGGACGAGGCGGTCGGGCAGAACGACATGTTCGGCGGGCCGTCGCAGGCGACCGAGCTGCCGCTTCCCGATGCCGCCCCCTGGCTGCCGGCGGAGAAGCTGCAACGCGAATATGACGCTATCGGCTTCTTCCTCACCGGCCACCCGCTCGACGATTACGCCAAGGCGCTGGAGAAATTGCGCGTGCAGCGCTGGACCGAGTTCCAGCGCTCCGTGCGCGCCGGCTCCATCGCCGGGCGTCTCGCCGCGACGGTGGTGAGCAAGCAGGAGCGCCGCACCAAGACGGGCAACAAGATGGGCATCATCGGCCTGTCCGACCCATCGGGCCAGTTCGAGGCGGTGCTGTTCTCCGAGGCGCTGGCGCAGTTTCGCGAATTGCTGGAGCCCGGCACGGCGCTGCTGCTGCAGGTCTCGGCCGAGCTTCAGGGCGAGGATGTGCGTGCACGCATCCAGACCGCCGAGCCGCTCGATGCGGCGACGGCGCGCATGCAGAAGAGCATGCGTATCTTCCTTCGTTCACCCGAACCGCTCGAGAGCGTCGCGTCCCGGCTCGGCTCGTTGGCCGGAAGCGGTCGCGGCGACGGCGAAGTGGCCTTCGTGCTGCTGCTTGGAGAGCGCGGCGCGACCGAGGTCGAGGTGAAGCTGCCCGGTCGATTCAATCTGTCACCGCAAATCGCCGGGGCGATCAAGGCCGTGCCGGGTGTGGTCTCGGTGGAGGTGGCGAGTTGATGCGGTAGGTTGGTGGATTGCTGACCTTCCGTAGATGGGCTATCCGGAAACGCCAAAAAAAGACACGACGTGTTTTTAGTGTATTTACTCAAATCGTCCCATAAACGGTACGGTTGTAGTTCTGCGTTCGGAATGTGATGGCCCATGCTGCAAGAGCGCGCTCGGGAGACCAAGCCAATCAGGCGCGCCATTTTGGTATTGGGGATGCACCGAAGCGGCACCTCCGCGCTGGCGCGAACCATCAATCTGCTGGGTGCCACCGCGCCGCAGACGCTGATGGACGCGAGCACGGACAATGAGCGCGGCTATTGGGAGTCCGAACCGCTCGTCCATCTGAGCGACGAGGTGATGGCGGCCTGCGGTCGGTCCTGGCGGTCGACCGGCCCTATGCGAACCCGCGCGATGACTGGCGGTCACGACTTGCGCCAGCGGCTGCGGGACGCCATCGCCAGCGAGTTCGGCGACGCCTCGACGATCATGCTCAAGGACCCGCGGGTAACCCGCCTCCTGCCGTTCTATCGCGAAGTTCTGACCGAGGCGGGCTACGAGATCCGGCCGGTGATCGCACTGCGAAACCCGATCGAGGTCACGAAATCGCTGGCGAGACGCGACGGGATGCCGGTGCGGCAGGCGCTTGGCCTGTGGCTGCGCTATACCCTCGATGCTGAACGAGAGACGCGCGGCATGCAGCGCGCCGTGGTGGTGTACGAGGACCTACTCACCGATTGGCGCGCGGTGACGGCCGTGATGAAGCGCCAGCTCGGCGGGCACTGGCCGGAGCCGACGAGCGAGACCGCCACTCAGGTGGATGCGTTCCTGAGCCCCGATCTTCGCCATTACGCGCACGAATTGCCTTCTGGCCTGTTCGGGCGGGCGGCACTTGCCGGTCGGCTCTATCGCGAGATGGCGAAGCTGGTGGCCAATCCCGCTGCGGTTCCGGCGCGCTCTGTCGTCCTCGGTGCGCAGCTCGGTCTGGTTGTCCGGTGACCTGATGTCCGGCCGGGCGCGGGGCGTCGGCCAGGCAAGGCTTGCGTGCGCGGGCCACCTCGCGTATATGCCGCGCCATTCCGCACGCGGACTCGCGGCCGGGCTCCCTTTTCCATGACCAACGGAATGGAAGGCGTCCCACCGCTCCGGTGCCGTCAGCCGAAATCCCTCGGCACGGCCATGTCCGCGGAGGCCAACCGGACGAGAGACGACTATGGCGCTTCCTGATTACACCATGCGCCAGCTCCTTGAAGCTGGCGTGCACTTCGGGCATCAGTCCCACCGCTGGAACCCGAAGATGGCCCCGTTCATCTTCGGCACCCGCAACAACATCCACATTCTCGACCTGGCCCAGACCGTGCCGGCGCTGCACCGCGCGCTGCAGGCGGTGTCCGACACCGTGGCCCGCGGCGGCCGCGTGCTGTTCGTCGGCACCAAGCGTCAGGCGGCGGACGCTGTGGCCGATGCGGCCAAGCGTTCGGCCCAGTACTATGTCAACTCCCGCTGGCTCGGCGGCATGCTGACCAACTGGAAGACCATTTCCCACTCCATCGCCCGCCTGAAGAAGCTCGAAGAGCTGCTCAACGCCGGCGAGGGCGTCGGCTACACCAAGAAGGAGCGTCTGACGCTCCAGCGCGAGAAGGAAAAGCTGGATCGCGCTCTCGGCGGTATCCGCGATATGGGCGGCATCCCCGACCTCCTCTTCGTGATCGACACCAACAAGGAAGACCTCGCCGTCGCCGAAGCGCGCCGCCTTGGCATTCCGGTCGCGGCGATCCTCGACACCAATTCCGATCCGGACGGCATCGCCTTCCCGGTTCCGGGTAATGACGACGCCGGCCGCGCGATCAACCTCTATTGCGATCTCGTCGCCCGTGCCGCGATCGACGGCATCGGCCGCGCCCAGGGCGATCTCGGCATCGACATCGGTGCTGCCGATGCGCCGTTGGTCGAGGAACTGCCGCCCGAGTCGGTGTGGACCAGCCTCGAGCCGCTCTCGGGCCCGCGCGGCATTGCCGACGACCTGAAGAAGCTGACGGGCGTCTCGCCCGCCATCGAGAAGAAGCTGACCGATCTCGGCATCTTCCACTTCTCGCAGATCGCCGGCCTCAACGCCGACGATGCCCACCGCCTCGGCGAGGAAGTCGGTCTTCCCGGCCGCGTCGATGGCTGGGTTGCGCAGGCGAAGGAACTGACCGCCGAGGTCGAGTGATCGCTCGCCTTCGCGAGGGTGTCACATTCTGACACCAAGCATTGCATCGCACGGCCGGCCCGGAACCCTCCGGCCGGCCGTGTCGTCGAATGACACAGAGATCGTTTGAGGGATCGAACATGGCCAACATCACCGCGGGCATGGTGAAGGAGCTGCGCGACAAGACCGGCGCCGGCATGATGGACTGCAAGGCCGCGCTGAACGAGGTCGAGGGCGACATCGAGGCCGCCATCGACTGGCTGCGCAAGAAGGGCCTCGCCAAGGCCGCCAAGAAGGCGGGCCGCGTCGCCGCGGAGGGCCTGATCGGTCTTGCCGTTTCCGGCACCGAGGGCGTCGTCGTCGAGGTGAATTCCGAGACCGACTTCGTCGCGCGCAACGAGCAGTTCCAGCAGCTGGTGCGCGGCATTGCCGCCGTGGCGCTCGCCACTGCCGATGACGTCGAGGCGGTGAAGGCTGCTGCCTATCCGGCCGGCGGCACCGTGACCGACGCCATCAACAGCGCCGTCGCCACGATCGGCGAGCACATGGCGCTGCGCCGCTCCAAGAAGCTCGGCGTCAGCGCTGGCGTGATCGGTTCCTATGTCCACGGTTCGGTGGGCGAGGGGCTCGGCAAGATCGGCGTGCTGGTCGCGCTCGAATCGACCGGCAAGCAGGACGAACTCGCGGCTCTCGGCCGCCAGATCGCCATGCATATCGCCGCCGCCAGCCCGCAGGGGCTCGATGCCGCCAGCATCGATGCGGATGTCGTGGCGCGCGAGAAGGCCATCCTGGCCGAGAAGGCGCAGGCCTCCGGCAAGCCGGCCAATGTCGTCGAGAAGATCGTCGAGAGCGGCCTGAAGACCTTCTTCAAGGAAGTCACGCTCGTCGAGCAGGCCTTCATCCACGATCCGTCCAAGACGGTCGCCCAGGCGGTGAAGGAAAGCGAAGGCAAGGTCGGCGCGCCGATCAAGCTCGCCGGCTTCGTCCGCTTCGGCCTCGGCGAGGGCGTCGAGAAGCAGGAGAGCGATTTCGCCGCCGAAGTCGCTGCCGCTGCCGGCGTCTGATCGAGCGCCTGTTCAAGAGTTGCGTTGATAAGCCACGCCGGACAGCCAAAGCGCGGTCCGGCGTGTTTTATTGTGTGCGTGGCGCGTGCCGCGCGAATCTTCGGGTGCCCCATGTCGACCTCTCAGGAATTTGCCGAACCGACCTATGCGCGTGTGCTGGTGAAGGTCTCCGGCGAGGCGCTGATGGGAAGCGAGGCCTTCGGCCTGCACTGGCCGACAATCGAGCGGATCGCCGAGGATCTGGTCGAGGCCAAGAGCACGGGGGCCGAAATCGCGGTCGTTGTCGGCGGCGGCAACATCCTGCGCGGCGCGAGCGTCGCGGGGCAGGGGCTTGATCGCGCCACCGCCGATCACATGGGCATGCTGGCCACGGTGATGAACGCGCTGGCGCTGGAGAAGGCACTCGAGCAGGCCGGCAGCCCGGCGCGCACGCTCTCGGCCATTCCGATGCCGACCATCTGCGAGCCCTATGCGCGCCAGACCGCCTCGCGCCATCTCGCACGCGGACGCATCGTTCTGCTCGCGGGCGGCACGGGCAACCCCTATTTCACCACCGACACAGGCGCCGTACTGCGCGCCGCCGAGCTGGAATGCGACGCGGTGCTGAAGGCGACCAATGTCGATGGCGTCTATACCGCCGATCCAAAGAGCCACCCCGAGGCGACGCGCTACGAGCGTTTGACGCATGACGAGGCGCTCGCCAAGGATCTGAAGGTGATGGACGCGGCTGCGTTCGCGCTGGCGCGCGAGGCCAAATTGCCGATCGTCGTCTTCTCCATCCGCGAGCCCGGTGCGATTGCCGCGGCGCTGCGCGGGAAGGGGCGGGCGACGACCGTCGCGCCGTAAGCGCTTGCCAGCGGCGTCGAGACATTCGATATAGCCACAGCCGCGCGGCGAAGCATCGGCGGCTGGACTTGCGCGACGACCTACGCGCCTGCGGGCGCAGCAAGAAAATGGGAAGAGGTTCGCCATGAGCACTCAGCCGATCGAAATTGCCGACCTCAAGCGCCGCATGCAGGGCGCGATCGGCGTCCTGAAACAGGAGCTTTCGGGCCTGCGCACCGGGCGGGCCTCGGCGAGCCTGCTCGAACCCATCCAGGTCGATGCCTATGGCAGCCACATGCCGCTCAATCAGGTCGCCTCGGTGAACGTGCCCGAGCCGCGCCTGCTCTCGGTGCAGGTCTGGGACCGCGGCATGGTCGCCGCTGTCGAGAAGGCGATCCGCGATTCCAACCTCGGCCTCAACCCGCAGACGGAAGGGCAGGTGCTGCGCGTGCGCATTCCCGAACTGACGCAGGAGCGTCGCCAGGAACTGGTCAAGGTCGCGCACAAATATGCCGAGGCTGCCCGTGTCTCGGTGCGCCATGTGCGCCGCGACGGCCTCGACACGCTGAAGAAGGCGGAAAAGGACGGCGAGATGAGCACGGACGATCTCGACCGGCTGGCCGACCAGGTGCAGAAGGCGACGGATCAGTCGATCACCGAGATCGACCAGGTTCTTTCGTCGAAGGAAAAGGAAATTCTGGCGGTCTGATCGTAGCGCGACGAAGGGGGGCCGTTCGTGAACATGGCGAAGATCGGGGTGCTGTCCGGCGCATCGACCGACACGGCCACCAAGGATACCACCTTGGCGGGCGGACGGCTGCCGCAGCACGTCGCCATCATCATGGACGGCAACGGACGCTGGGCCAAGGCGCACGGCCTGCCGCGCTTTGAAGGTCATCGCCGCGGAGTCGAGGCGGTGCGCCGCTCTGTCACCGCCGCGCAGGAGATCGGCCTGGAGGCGCTGACCCTCTACAGCTTCTCCAGCGAGAACTGGTCGCGCCCCTTCGCCGAGATCAGCGAACTGATGGGGCTGCTGAAGCGCTTCATCCGTTCCGACCTGAAGCGGCTGCACGAGAAGAATGTGCGCGTGCGGATCATCGGCGAGGGGCATCCCGACGACCCCGAGATCGGAACGCTGCTGCGCGAGACGGAGATTCTGACGCAGGATAATGACGGGCTCCAGCTGACCGTCGCCTTCAACTACGGCTCGCGCAACGAGATCGCCCGCGCCGCGCGCAAGCTCGCCGAGGAAGTTGCCGCCGGCTGCCTGACGCCAGAAGAGATCACGCCGGACCGTCTGTCCGCCGAGCTCGACACGGCTGGACTGCCGCCGCTGGACCTCGTGATCCGCACCAGTGGTGAGCAGCGGCTGTCGAATTTCCTGCTGTGGCAGGCCGCCTATGCCGAGCTGGTGTTCCTGCCGGTGCTTTGGCCCGATTTCGATCGCACCTGGCTGGAGAATGCGGTGAACGAATACGCCCGGCGCGAGAGGCGTTTCGGCGGCATCGGCTCCGACGGGTATTGAGGCGTTGACGCTCGGAACGGACTTCTTGCCCCGGCTCGGGTCCGCGCTGATCCTGGCGCCGGCCGTCCTGCTGCTGCTCGTCTGGGGCGGCTGGCCATTCACCCTTCTCATCCTCGCGACGGCCGTGGCGATTCTCTGGGAATGGCTGACGATGACCGCGGCACGGCCACGGGTCGGGCTGCTCGTGGTCGGGGGAGGGACCCTCGCGGCGGGGGCGCTCATGCTGGCCATCCGTCCGCCCTCGGCGGCGATCGGCCTCGTGCTGCTGGGAATGGTGGCGATGACGCTGGTGGCACGCGGCGGGCGCCAATTGCGGCCATGGTCCCCGGCGGGTCTCTTCTATGCCTCGGCGTTCCTGGTGCCGGTTCTCGTGCTGCGCGCCGACGAGATGCTCGGCCTGCTCGCCGTGCTCTGGCTGCTCGCCGTGGTCTGGAGCACGGACATCGCCGCCTATTTCTGTGGCCGTCTGATGGGCGGGCCGAAGCTGTGGCCACGCGTCAGCCCGAACAAGACCTGGTCCGGGGCGATCGGCGGCACGCTTTTCGGGACACTTGCCGGCGTGCTCACCTTGTCTGTGGCGGGCGTGTCCTCGCTGTGGTTCGCTGCGCCGGTCGCCTTGGTCGCGAGCATCGTCAGCCAGGGTGGCGATCTGTTCGAATCGGCGATGAAGCGGCACTTCGGCGTCAAGGATTCGAGCCGTCTCATTCCGGGCCATGGCGGCCTCATGGACCGGCTCGACGGTTTCATCGCCGCGGCGGCTTTCGCCCTGCTGGTGGGTATCCTGCGCAATCCGGCGGCGCCCGCTGTCGGGCTCCTCGTGTGGTGAATGCGGCGATACGCCGGAGATGGCTGGTGGATAAGGGCGGACTTTTGCCCAAGTTCGCTTTAAACCTTGCCTATGAGTGCGGCGCTGCTGTGCGGTTGCCGGCAATCTTGGGAAAATTTCGCAATGGAAATACTCGCCTCGATGGGCGGCAGCGCGAGCTGGCTTCTCGGCTACGTCATCCCCTTCCTGTTCGTGCTGACGATCGTCGTCTTCTTCCATGAACTGGGGCATTTCTGGGTGGCGCGCCGGGTCGGGGTGAGGGTGGTCGCCTTCTCGATCGGCTTCGGTCCTGAACTCGCCGGCTTCAACGACCGGCACGGCACGCGCTGGAAGATCTCGGCGATCCCGCTTGGCGGCTATGTGAAGTTCCTGGGAGATGACAGCGCCGCCTCGACGCCGGACAAGGCCGCGCTCGACCATATGGATGAGGCCGACCGCCGCGAGAGCTTCTTCCATAAACCTGTGGCGGCGCGCGCGGCCATCGTCGCGGCGGGACCCATCGCCAATTTCATCCTCGCCATCGTCATCTTTGCGGCCCTGTTCATGACGGTAGGCCGCCAGGTCACGACCCCGCAGGTCGATGCGATCCAGGCGGGCAGCGCTGCCGAGCGCGCTGGCTTCCAGCCTCACGACGTGATCATGAGCATTGACGGGGAGAAGATCGATTCCTTCGGCGACATGCAGCGCATCGTCAGCGCCAGCGCCGAGCGGCCGCTGCGCATCGAGGTGGAACGGGGCGGTCAGATCGAGACCCTGACGGCGACCCCCGATCGTCGCGAGATCACCGACAGCTTCGGCAATGTGCACCGGATCGGTGTGCTGGGCATTTCCCGCTCGACCGGCGGCGCCGAGGTGCGGACCGAGCGATTCGGTCCAGTGGATGCCGTGACCATGGCGACCAAGGAAGTTTGGTTCATCGTCGACCGCACCTTCGACTATCTCGGCGGCGTGGTGACGGGGCGCGAATCGGCCGATCAGCTGGGCGGCCCGATCCGCATCGCGCAGGTTTCCGGGCAGGTTGCGACCTTCGGCATCGCTGCCCTTCTGCAGCTCGCTGCGGTTCTTTCGGTCTCGATCGGTCTTCTTAACCTCTTTCCCGTACCCTTGCTGGACGGTGGGCACTTGCTCTTCTACGCGATCGAAGCGCTGCGCGGGCGGCCGCTCAGCGAACGGGCGCAGGAGGTGGGTTTCCGCATCGGTCTGGCTCTGGTTCTGATGCTGATGCTGTTTGCGACGTGGAACGATATTCTCAATATATCAAAGTCTTGAGTCGGTTTGTTTCCAGCGTTGCTGTCTGGCAACGCTGGGCCGAAAAGGCGTGAGTGGGGTGTCCGCTTGGTTTGCAGGTTTCGGAAAAGCCTGTACAAGCGGAAGGCAGGGTGAAGATCGTGCTGCGCTGCGGCGGCAGTCGGCATGGCATCAGAACAACGGTAAGGTTGCGCACCAAATGGCTGGTAGTGTCCGGTTTGTGAGTAAGATGGCTTCAGTGGCCGGTGTCGTGGTGCTGCTGGCCGTCTCAGGCGTCGCCGGGACCATCGTCGCGCCCGTCGGCGCCGTGGCGCAGACCGCAAGTTCCATCGTGGTTGAGGGGAATCGGCGCGTTGATGCGGAGACCATCCGCTCCTATTTCCAGACCCAGCCGGGTGAGCGGCTGACGCCGGCGAAGATCGACGAGGCGCTCAAGGCGCTGTACGCCACCGGGCTGTTCTCCGACGTCACCATCAGCAATCGCGGCGGGCGCACCGTGGTGACGGTTACCGAGAACGAGGTGGTCAATCGCGTCGCCTTCGAGGGCAACCGCAAGCTCAAGGACGAGCAGCTCGCCAGCGAGGTGCAGTCCAAGGCGCGTGCGCCGTTCTCCAAGACCACCGTGCAGGCCGACACCCAGCGCATCATCGAGCTTTATCGCCGCTCCGGCCGCTACGACGTGCGCGTCGAGCCCAAGATCATCGAGCGTGGCCAGGGCCGCGTCGATCTGGTCTTCGAGATCAACGAGGGCGACAAGCTCGGCATCGCCGAGATCAAGTTCGTCGGCAACAAGGCGTTCTCGGCGGGCAAGCTCAAGGAAGAGCTGACCACCACCGAGACGAACTGGCTGTCCTGGCTGAAGAACACCGACGTCTATGATGTCGACCGCATCAATTCCGACCAGGAGCTGCTGCGACGCTTCTACCTGAAGCACGGCTATGCGGATTTCCGCATCATTTCCGTCACCGCCGATCTCGACCGCCAGAAGGAAGGGTTCATCCTGACCTATGTGGTCGACGAGGGTCCGCAATACAGCGTCGGTTCCGTCGAGGTGGTGTCCGGCATCAAGGATGTCGATCCGGCCGCGATCCGCGCCGCGCTGCGTGTGCAGAAGGGCCAGATCTACAACGCCGAGCTGGTCGAGAAGTCGGTCGAGAATGCGACGATCGAGGTGTCGAAGGCGGGCTATGCCTTCGCCCAGGTGCGTCCGCGCGGCGACCGCGACATGCAGAACCGCACCATCTCGCTGGTCTTCGCGGTCGAGGAAGGGCCGCGCGTCTATGTCGAGCGCATCGACATCCGCGGCAATACCCGCACCCGCGACTGGGTCATCCGCCGCGAGTTCGATCTCGCCGAGGGCGATGCCTATAATCGCGTGCTGATCGATCGCGCCGAGCGCCGGCTGCGCAATCTCGGCTACTTCAAGGATGTGAAGATCTCCACCGAGCCGGGCACGGCGCCGGACCGGGTGGTGCTCGTGGTGCAGGTCGAGGATCAGCCGACGGGCGAGTTCTCCGTCTCCGGCGGCTATTCGACCGCGGACGGCTTCATCGGCGAAGTGGCGGTCGCGGAGAAGAACTTCCTCGGTCGCGGCCAGTATGTGCGGCTTGCCGGCTCGCTCGGCGAGAACACGCAGGGCGCCGACTTCAACTTCACCGAACCCTATTTCCTCGACTATCGCGTCGCGGCCGGCTTCGATCTCTACTGGAAGGAGACGAGCTCGACCTCGTACAGCCCGTATGACACCTCGACGGCCGGCGGCACGCTGCGTGTCTCGCTGCCGCTGACGGACGAGCTGACGCTGGGTCTGCGCTACAGCCTCTACCAGAAGGAAATCACCATCGATGCCGAAGACGTTGCCTATTACGGCAGCGTTTCCTGGGCGCTGCTCGAGGTGGACGGCGATCCGGCCCTGACCTCGGCGATCGGCTACACGCTGTCCTACAACATGCTCGACAGCAATACGGACCCGACCAACGGTTACCTGCTCGAACTGAAGCAGGATCTGGCGGGCCTCGGCGGTGACGTGAACTATATCCGCTCGACCTTCGACTCGCGCTTCTACTTCCCGGTTTATGGCGACGTGACTCTCATGCTGCGCGGTCAGGCCGGCAACGTCACCTCCTGGGGCGGCGAGGACCTGCGCATCCTGGACAATTTCTTCAAGGGACCGGACCTCGTGCGCGGCTTCGAGCCGAACGGCATCGGCCCGCGCGACCTGGCCTCCGGCTGTAATCTGGTGACCGGATATTGCGACACCTCCACCGCGGATGCGATCGGCGGCACGCTCTACTGGGGCACGACGGCGGAACTGCAGTTCCCGCTCACCTTCCTGCCGAAGGAGCTGGGTCTGAAGGCGGCGATCTTCGCGGATGCCGGCTCGCTGTGGGACTACCAGGGTGCGACCACCTTCCAGAATATCGCGGGTTGGGAGAACAACCTGACGAACTGTTCGGCCATCGCCGGCTCGACCACGCAAGGCTTGAACAATGTCTGCGTCGCCGACAGCGATCTCATCCGCTCGTCGGTCGGCGTCAGCCTGATCTGGAAGTCGCCCTTCGGCCCGCTGCGCTTCGACTATGCCTGGGCGCTGACCAAGGAAGACTACGACCAGACGCAGGCTTTCCGTTTCAGCGGCGGCACGCGCTTCTGATAGGCTGACAACAGTCGAGCTTGCGCGACGGCCCGGTCTTCCGGGCCGTCGGTGCATTTGAGGAACAGGTCAGCAGTGCGGCGACTATGAGCGATCCGGTTTTTCACGCGGCGACAGTGTCCCTGACGCTGGAACAGGTCGTCGATCTTGTTGCCGGGGCGGTCGTCCCTGGAGCCGATCTGGCACGTTGCATCGCCGGGGTCGCCTCGCTTGACGAGGCCGGTCCCTCCGATGTCGCCTTCATGGACGGCGCGCGGCACGTTCCGGAATTGCAGCGCACGCGGGCCGGCGCCTGCCTCGTAACAGCGCGCTTTGCCGAGCATGTGCCCGCTTGGACGACAGCCGTCATCGTCGCCAAGCCGCAGCCGACCTTCGTCACCCTCTCGCGGCACCTCTATCCCGACCTGCTGCGTCCCGGCACGGTGTTCGGGCAGCCGGGCATCGCCGCGGGCGCGGTCATCCATCCGCAGGCCCGCATCGAGAGCGACGTCGCCATCGACCCCGGCGCGGTGATCGGGCCGGGGGCCGAGATCGGTGCGGGGACGGTCGTCTCCGCCGGTGCCGTCATTGGCGCGGGAGTGCGTATCGGGCGAGACTGCTCGATTGGGGCCGGCGTCTCGCTCATCCATGCGCTGCTCGGCAACCGTGTGATCGTCCACCCCGGTGCACGCATCGGGCAAGATGGCTTCGGCTATCTCGGTGGGGTGAGGGGACATGCCAAGATTCCGCAGATCAGGCGCGTCATTCTGCAGGACGATGTCGAGATCGGCGCGGGCACGACGATCGATCGCGGCGGTCTGCGCGATACCGTGGTCGGCGAGGGCACCAAGATCGACAATCTGGTGCAGATCGCGCACAACGTCGTCATCGGCCGGCATTGCATCATCGTCTCGCAGACGGGTATTGCCGGTAGCGCGACGCTGGGCGACTTCGTCATGCTGGGTGGCCAGGTCGGCGTGATCGGCCATGTCCGCATCGGTGACGGCGCGCGGATCGCTGCGACCAGCAACGTCAAGGACGACGTGCCGCCCGGCGTAGAGTGGGGCGGTTCTCCGGCCCGGCCGATGCGAGAATGGTTCCGGGAAGTCATGGCCGTCCAGCGTCTGGCGCGCGGCGAGCGCCCGGCGGGCGGTTGACCAGACAGGGCAGTGAAAGAAATGGACGTGAAGGCCGAAGGCACAGTCGAGACCGCCTCGCTCGGTTCAGCCGACATCATGCGCATTCTCGCGGCGCTGCCCCACCGCTACCCCTTCCTCATGGTCGACAAGATCATCGACATCGTGGGCGACAAGCGGGCGGTCGGCATCAAGAACGTGTCGGCCAACGAGCCGCACTTTCAAGGGCATTTCCCGGACAATCCGGTAATGCCCGGGGTTCTGATTCTCGAGGGCATGGCGCAGACGGCCGGGGCGGTCTGCCTGTTCGAGCTTGCCGCCGGCGGCCCGCCGTCGCTGGTCTATTTCATGACCATCGACAAGGCGAAGTTCCGCCGGCCGGTGGTGCCGGGAGACGTGCTTGAGTATCACATGACGCAGATGAGCAAGCGCCGCAACATGTGGTGGTTCCGCGGCGAGGCAAAGGTCGACGGCCAGCTGGTGGCCGAGGCCGAAGTGGGTGCGATGATCGCCCAAGGGGCAAAGAAATAATGAGCGTATCTTCGGCGAAGATCGACCCCACCGCGCGCGTCGAGGACGGCGCCATTCTCGGCGATGGCGTCGAGGTCGGTCCGTTCTGCATGGTCGGCGGCGATGTCGTGTTGAAGTCGGGCGTGCGGCTCGTCTCGCATGTCGCGGTTTCCGGCCACACCACCATCGGCGAGGGCACTGTCGTCCATCCCTTCGCCTCGCTGGGTTCCCCGCCGCAGTCCTATCACTACAAGGGCGAGGCCAGCCGGCTGAGGATAGGACGCGACTGCATCATCCGCGAGCATGTCACCATGAACACCGGCACGGCCGGCGGCCACATGGAGACCGTGGTCGGCGACGGCTGCATGTTCATGGTCAACAGCCATGTCGCGCATGACTGCGTCGTCGGCTCGCATGCCATCTTCGCCAACAATGCCACGCTGGGTGGCCATACGACGGTCGGCGAAAATGTGTTCCTCGGCGGCATGGTGGGTATCCACCAGTTCGTGCGCATCGGCGCCCACTCGATCGTCGGCGGGCTGTGTGGGCTGCAGCATGACCTCATCCCGTTCGGCGCCATGATTTACGGCCGCAGCGGGCTCGGTGGGCTGAACATCATCGGCATGAAGCGTCGCGGCTTCACGCGTCCGCAGATTCATGCGCTGCGCTCGGCCTATCGCGAGCTGTTCTACAGCGCAGGCACGATGAGCGAGCGTACCGAACGTGTGGCGGAGCAGTTCGCCGACGATGCGAATGTGATGCAGGTGGTGGAATTTGTCCGCAACGGCGCCAAGCGCCGCCTGACGGTGCCGGACGATACGGGCCATGTCAGCGAGCCCGAGGCTGCCTGAGGTGCCTCCCGTGACGGCGGGCGGCCCGCTTGCCATCATCTGCGGCGGCGGTGCCTTTCCGCTAGCCGTTGCGACGGCGGCGCGTCGTGCCGGGCGCGAGGTCGTGCTGTTCCCGGTGCGGGGCTTTGCTGACGCCGATTTCGCGGCATGGCCGCATGTGTGGACCCGCATCGGCAGCTTCGGCCAATTGCGTGGCGAGATGAAGCGTCGTGGCTGCCGCGAGGTAGTGTTCATCGGCAATGTGCTGCGCCCGCGCCTGCGCGACGTTCGCTTCGACTGGGCGACGCTGATGCTGTTGCCACGCATATTCGGCATGTTGCGCGGCGGCGACGACCATCTGCTCAGCAGCATTGGGCGTATCGCCGAGGAGGCCGGCTTCCGGCTCGTCGGCGCGCATGAGGTCGCACCCGAAATTCTGATGCCGGCCGGCCAGCTCGGCGCCGTCGCACCGTCCCGCGACGAGTTGGACGACGTGGAGGTCGGCCGCCACGCCCTCACCGTCACCGGCCCGCTGGATATCGGCCAGGGACTGGTGGTGATGCAGCGCCACGTCGTGGCCATGGAGGCGGCCGAGGGCACCGACCTTATGCTCGCACGCGTGGCGGAATTGCGCCGGATCGGCCGTATCACCCGGCCCGCGCGCTGCGGCGTGCTGGTCAAGCTGCCCAAGCGGGGCCAGGATCTGCGCCTCGACATGCCCTCGCTGGGCGTGCGCACGGTCGAGGGAGCCGCCAAGGCGGGCCTCGCCGGCATCGCGGTCGAGGCGGGCGGGGTGATCGTCGCCGACATGGTGGAGCTGGTCCGCGCCGCGGATGCGGCGGGATTGTTCGTGTACGGGCTGTCGCCGGCGGCGGGCGCGCCCGAATGAGCCCGGCTCTGCCCGCCCGCCCGCTCGACGTCTTCATCGTCGCCGGCGAGGAATCCGGTGACAGCCTCGCCTCCGGGCTTATGGCACAGCTGCGCGCGCTGCATCCTGAAGGCGTACGGTTCCGGGGTGTCGGAGGGGAACGGATGCAGGCACTGGGGCTCGCCTCGCTGTTCCCGATGGAGGACATCACGGCGATGGGCTTCGCGCAGGTGATCGTCGGCCTGCCCCGCATCCTGCGCCGCATGCGGGAGACTGCCGATGCCATCGCCGCCGATCCGCCGGACATTCTGGTGCTGGTCGATGCGCCGGACTTCACCCATCGGGTCGCCCGCAAGGTGCGGGCAAAGCTGCCGAAACTGCCCATCGTGAAATATGTCGCACCCACGGTTTGGGTGTGGCGGCCGGGGCGGGCGAAGGCGATGGCGCCGGATTTCGACCGCGTGCTGGCACTGCTGCCGTTCGAGCCGGAGGTGATGCGCGAGCTCGGCGGGCCAAGGACGACCTATGTCGGCCATCCGCTGCTGGCCGAACTCGACCAGCTACGGCCGAATGCGGACGAGGCGGCACGTCGCGAGGCGAAGCCGCCGGTGGTGCTGGTGCTGCCCGGTAGCCGGCGCGCCGAACTTGCGCGGCTCGGCGATGCGTTCGGCGAGGTGCTGGCCTTGTTGCGGCGCCGGATGCCGGACGTCGAATTGGTGCTGCCGACCCTGCCGCGCCGTCTGGCGCAGGTGGAGGAGACGGTGGCGCGCTGGCCGGTGCGCCCGCGCATCGTGGTGGACGAGGCGGAGAAGCGCGCCGCCTTCCGTGTCGCCCGCGCCGCGCTGGCGGCATCCGGCACGGTGACGCTGGAACTGGCACTGGCCGGCATTCCCACCGTCGCCGCCTATCGCGTGCCGTGGCTGGAGGGGCGCATCGTGCCCTATTTCATCCTGGTGAAGACGGCGATCCTGCCGAACCTGATCCTGCGGGAGCAGGCGGTGCCGGAATATCTGCAATGGCACATCGATCCGCCCGACATGGCGGACAAGCTCGTCCGGCTGATCGAGGGCGGCGAGGAGCGCGAGGCGCAGCTTGCCGCCTTTGCCCGGCTCGATGCAGTGCTGGGAGCGGGCGATCCACCTCCAGCGCTGCGCGCCGCACAGGCGGTGCTGGAGACCCTGGGGGAAGCCACAAAATGAAACCCCCGCCCTCCGGGCAGAGGGCGGGGGGTCCCGATCAGATCATGCGGCGCGCGGAACGTCCTAGCGTCCGCGGCCGTCGCCTCACTTGCGGCGGGCGATCGGCACGTAGTCGCGCTTGGTGGCGCCGGTGTAGAGCTGGCGCGGCCGGCCGATGCGCTGGCCCGGATCCTCGATCATTTCCTTCCACTGGCCGATCCAGCCCACGGTGCGGGCAAGGGCGAACAGCACAGTGAACATGGAGGTCGGGAAGCCGAGCGCGCGCAGCGTGATGCCCGAATAGAAGTCGATGTTCGGGTACAGCTTGCGCTCGACGAAATATTCGTCCTGCAGCGCGATGCGCTCCAGCTCGACCGCGATGTCGAGCAGCGGATCGTCCTTGATGCCGAGTTCGCCGAGCACCTCATGGCAGGTCTTCTGCATGATCTTGGCGCGCGGGTCGTAGTTCTTGTAGACGCGATGGCCGAAGCCCATCAGGCGGAACGGGTCGTTCTTGTCCTTGGCGCGCTTGATATATTCCGGGATGCGGTCCACCGAACCGATTTCGCCGAGCATCTTGAGCGCCGCCTCGTTGGCGCCACCATGCGCCGGTCCCCACAGGCAGGCGATGCCGGCGGCGATACAGGCGAAGGGGTTGGCGCCGGACGAGCCGGCGAGGCGCACGGTCGAGGTCGAGGCGTTCTGCTCGTGATCGGCGTGCAGGATGAAGATGCGGTCGATGGCGCGGGAAAGGATCGGGTTGACCTTGTATTCCTCGCACGGCACGGAGAAGCACATGCGCAGGAAGTTCGACGAATAGTCGAGGTCGTTCTTCGGATAAACGAAGGGCTGGCCGATGGAGTACTTGTAGGCCATGGCGGCCAGCGTCGGCATCTTCGCGATCATGCGGATCGAGGCGATCATCCGCTGCTGCGGATCGGAGATGTCGGTCGAGTCGTGATAGAAGGCCGACATCGCGCCGACAGAGGCCACCATCACCGCCATCGGATGGGCGTCGCGGCGGAAGCCGTGGAAGAACCTGCTCATCTGCTCATGCACCATGGTGTGGCGCGTGACGCGGTAGTCGAAATCCGCCTTCTGGGCGGCGGTCGGCAGCTCGCCATAGAGCAGGAGGTAGCAGGTCTCGAGGAAGTCGCCGGTCTCGGCCAGCTGGTCGATGGGATAGCCGCGATAGAGCAGCACGCCTTCATCGCCGTCGATATAGGTGATCGAGCTTTCGCAGGAGGCGGTCGAGGTGAAGCCCGGATCGTAGGTGAAGAGCCCGGTCTGGCCGTAGAGCTTGCCGATGTCGACGACATCAGGACCGATGGTGCCCTTGAGGATCGGAAGGTCCCAGCTTTCGTTGCCAATCGTGAGTTTGGCGACTTTCGCCGAAGTGTCGTCTATGGCGTCCATGCGGGGCCTCCCTGAGCATATGGAACCGAGAATACGGTGCGCAGATTGCGGGCGTGCGCCGTGCCTTTCGACAAGTGGCGGGAGGCGGGGATGTGCCTCTCTGCGGCCCGGTCGGGGAAGTCGTAGCGGTTTCGAACTTCCCTCGCAAGCGCAGCGAATGAGGTATTGAAATGAGGTAGGAATCCTTTCTATACAGGCTTTTGCCTCATTCGCAGTCGCGGTAGCCGCTCGCCGCGCCTAGCTCGCCCCGAGCGCCGCGCTCTGGTCCTTGATCCGCGCCAGCGTTTCGTCCTTGCCCAGCACGGCCAGCACGTCGAATATACCCGGCGACGTCGTGCGCCCGGTCATCGCCGCGCGCAGCGGCTGGGCGATGGCACCGAGTTTGACACCCTTCTCCTCGGCAACGCTGCGCACCGCAGCCTCGGTGCTCGCCGCCGTCCATTCCGGCAGCACGGCAAGCGGGCCGGCTGTCGCGGCGAGCAACTGGCGCGCCTCCGGGGTCAGCAGGGCGGCGGCCTTGTCCTCCAGCGCGAAGGGGCGCGACTTCCAGATATAGGCAGCACTGTCGATCAGCTCGACCAGTGTCTTGGCGCGCTCCTTGAGGCCGGGCATGGCGGCGAGCAACTGCGCCCGGCGCTCCGGCGTCAGCGCCGCAGCGATCTCGGCCCCCTCGGGGATATAGGGGAGCAGCTGGTCGATGGCGGCCATCAGCTCTGCGTCTGGCGTCGCACGCATGTAGAGGCCGTTGATGCTCTCCAGCTTGGCGAAGTCGAAGCGCGCGGCGGAGCGGCCGACACGGTCGAGGTCGAACAGCGCGCTCATCTCTTCGGTCGAGAATATCTCCTGGTCGCCATGGCTCCAGCCGAGGCGCACGAGATAGTTGCGCAGCGCCGCCGGCAGGTAGCCCATCGCGCGGTAGGCATCGACGCCGAGCGCGCCGTGGCGCTTGGAGAGCTTGGCGCCATCCGGCCCGTGGATGAGCGGGATATGTGCCATCTTCGGCACGCTCCAACCCAGCGCATGGTAGATCTGCGTTTGGCGCGCGGCATTGGTAAGATGATCGTCTCCGCGGATGATGTGGGTGACGTCCATGTCGTGGTCGTCGACCACCACCGAGAGCATGTAGGTCGGCGTGCCGTCGGAGCGCAGCAGCACGAGATCGTCGAGATCCTTGTTCGGGAACACGACGCGACCCTGCACGAGGTCGTCGATCACCGTCTCGCCCTCGGTTGGCGCCTTGAGGCGGATCGCCGGCTTGCGGTCGGCCGGGTACTCGGACGGATCGCGGTCGCGCCAGCGCCCGTCATAGCGCGGCGGGCGCCCTTCCTTGCGGGCGGTCTCGCGCATCTCCTCCAGTTCGGCGGAGGTCGCAAAGCACGGGTAGGCGCGGCCAACGGCCAGCATCTGCTCCACCGCCTCGCGATGGCGGGCGGCGCGGGCGAACTGGTAGGTGACCTCGCCCGACCAGTCGATGCCGAGCCATTTCAGCCCGTCGATGATGGCGTCGATGGCTTCCGGCGTCGAGCGCTGGCGGTCCGTGTCCTCGATGCGCAGCAGCATCTTGCCGCCCTTGGCGCGGGCATAGAGCCAGTTGAACAGCGCGGTGCGCGCGCCCCCGATGTGCAGGAAGCCGGTGGGGGAGGGAGCAAAACGGGTAACGACGGTCTCGGACATGTTTCTTCCGTCTCGCGCCGCCGAATTCGGCGGCGTCAAAGCATGGCGGGCGCGGAGGCTGCGTGTACCATGCTGTCCGGGATGGGAAAAGGAGCCGGAGCCCCGCGCATGTCGGGTCTGACCGGCGCCATCGGCAGATGCGGGGCGGGGGTGACACAGACGCCGGTGCCTGGATCGGGAGGTGAAGCGCGCCGCGCGGCGCGAACCGCCGCGCTCGCCGCGCGGGCGCGCAGGTCAAACGCCCGGCCGCTGGCGCTGCTGCCGTCATTCGGGCCACCGCTCGCCACGTTGCTCACCGGCCTTTCCGCCTACGTGACGCAAGAACTCGACGACCGGCGCGGCTTCCTCTTCCTGCCGATTGCCATTGCTACCGGAGCGGCGCTCTATTTCGGGGCGGAGTACGAGCCTCTGCCCTATGCCGCGCTTGTGCCCGTGACAGTTTTCACCGGGCTGGCGATCGCCCTCCGGGCGCGCGCCTTCGGCTTTCATCTCTTCGCCTTGCTGGCGGCGATCTCGGCCGGATTCGCGCTCGCTTCGTTCCAGGTCCAGCGCATCGCCCATCCGGTGCTCCCCGCGGCCATCGAGGGCGTCGAGGTGGCCGGTTTCGTCGAGGCGGCGGAACAGCGTCCGCGTGGCAGCCGGATCACATTGAGGGTGACGCGTTTCGGGCGCGAGGGGCAGGAGAGCAAGCGGCAGGAGAGCAAGGGACCAGTGCCGCCGCAGCGCGTGCGGGTGACGCTCACCACCAAGCAGCCGCCGGCGATCGGCGCGCATGTCGCGCTGCGGGCCAGCCTGGCGCCGCCGCCGGGGGCGGCCTATCCCGGCGGCTTCGATTTCGGCCGCTCCATGTGGTTCGACGGCATTGGCGCCGCCGGCTTCGCGCTCGGTCGGGTGCAGCCGAGCCCGCCGTCCGGCCCGCTGCCGCTCGACCTGACGGCAGCCGCCTGGCTGGACGGCATGCGCGAAGCGATCGCGGGGCGCATCCGATCCTCGCTCAGCGGCGCGGAGGCGGGCGTCGCCGTGGCGCTGGTGACGGGGCTGCGCGATGGCGTGCCCGAGGCGGTAGAGGAGAGCATGCGGGTCTCCGGCCTGTCGCACATCCTGTCGATCTCCGGTCTGCACATGGCGCTGGTGGCGACCACGGTGTTCTTCGTGATCCGTGCGCTGCTGGCGCTGTCGCCTGCGACGGCGCTGCGCTTTCCCATCAAGGCCTGGGCGGCGATTCCCGCGGCGCTGGCGGCGAGCTTCTACCTGTTGCTGTCGGGCGCCGAGGTGCCGACCCAGCGCGCCTATGCGATGACGCTCATCGTGCTGGCCGGCGTCGTGCTCGGCCGGCCGGCGCTGACGCTGCGAACACTTGCCGTGGCGGCGCTGGCGGTGCTGGTGCTGACGCCGTGGGCGATCCTCGATCCCGGCGCGCAGATGTCCTTCGCCGCCACGCTAGCGCTGGTCGCCGCCTATGAGCGCTGGGGCCATCTGGTCTCGGCACCGGATATCACCGGCACGTCGGGCACGGTGCTGGCGCGGGCGCTCCGCATCCCCATCCGTTACATCGCCGCACTGGTGCTGACCTCACTCGCCGCCGGGCTCGCCACGGCGCCCTATGCCGCGTTTCATTTCCAGCGCCTGGCGCCGCTGAGCCTTGTCGCCAACCTGGCGGCGATGCCGGTAGTGTCGCTCATCGTCATGCCGGCGGGGCTGGTGGGCTCGGCGCTGATGCCGTTCGGCTGGGACGGCGCGGCGTGGCGCGTGATGGGATGGGGCATCGGCCTGATGGCGCGCATCTCCGAGGCCGTCGCCGCGGTGCCCGGCGCGGATCGCGGCATTCCAGCCATGCCGGCGGCCAGCATGATGCTGCTAAGCGTCGCGCTGGTCGCGACCTGCCTGCTGCGCACGCGCCTGCTGCTCGTCGCGCCGCTCTCTTTCGCCGTCGCGCTGTGGCTCTATCTGGAGATGCCGCGGCCCGATGTGCTCATCGACCGCGAGGGCCGCACCGTGGCGGTGCGCGGCGCGGACGGACGACTCGCGGTGATGGGGGATCGGAGCGCGGGGTTGGCGGGCCGCTTCGTCGTCGAGCAGTGGCTGAGCGCTGAGGGCGAGCGTAGCCGCGCCGGCGCGCCGGATGTCGTTGCTGCGGCGGCCTGTGATCCGCTCGGCTGTACGCTGCGCGATCGCCAAGGAGGAATCGTCGCGTTGTCGCGCGATCCGGCGTCGCTGGAGGAGGACTGCCGGCGCGCCAGGCTGCTGATCACGCGCAACGCGCCGCCGGCGGAATGTGCCGCGACGGTGATCCGCATCGATCCACGGCAGACGCCGGAGGCAATGGCCGCATTTCTCGCTAGTGATCGCTCGGGCGGGTGGCGACTAGTCACTGCGCGCGGCGACCGCGCACGTCCGTGGGAGGCTGCAGGCAGCGCCACCGGCGGGGCACAGCCACACCATCTGCCGATCAACAGCGGCGCAACCCGTCGCTTCTCGCAGACGGATCCGATAGACGAACCCGACGTGCGACCGTGATCCGGTGCGTCAGTAGCGCCGGAACAGCCCGACCAGTCTACCCTGGATGCGCACGCGGTCGGGGCCGAAGATGCGGGTCTCATAGGCCGGATTGGCCGCCTCGAGCGCGATGGAGGCACCCTTGCGGCGCAGGCGCTTCAGCGTGGCTTCCTCGTCGTCGATCAGGGCGACGACGATCTCGCCATTGTTGGCGGTGTCGCCCTTGCGGATCAGGGCAAGGTCGCCGTCGAAGATGCCAGCCTCGATCATCGAATCGCCGCGTACTTCGAGCGCGAAATGCTCGCCGCCCGACAGCATCTCCGGCGGCATGCTGATCGTGTTGTCGCGCGACTGGATCGCGGCGATGGGCGATCCGGCGGCGATGCGGCCGACCAGCGGGATCGGAACCGCGCGCCGCGAATCGTCCTCGACCGGCGGGCGGGCGAGGCGTGCCGGCGTGCCCTCGATAACGCTGGGCGAGAAGCCGCGGGCCCGCGCCGGCTGCGCGTCCTCCGGCAGGCGAAGCACCTCCAGGGCCCGCGCTCGGTTGGGCAGGCGGCGAATGAATCCGCGTTCCTCCAGCGCTGTAATCAGGCGATGAATGCCGGACTTCGACCTCAGGTCCAGAGCGTCCTTCATCTCCTCGAACGACGGCGGAACACCGTCGCGCTTGAGGCGTTCGTCGATGAAGAGCAGCAGCTCATGCTGTTTGCGGGTGAGCATCGATCTCGATCCGTCCTCAGGCGGAAAAGGAAACAAATCACGAACAAACACTATCCGTTCTTTTTGTGTTCCACAATGGGTAAAGGGCGACCTAACGCGATCGCCACTGAACGCAATCAATGAACGATGTATGCAATGACTTCCAATCTGCCTAAGTGGTATGCATAGTTCGAATATGCTCCACGGAAGGTAAGGCCCTTGATCGGAACCGTTGCTGAACTCATTGCCGCTCATCGCTCCGGCCGCGTTCGCCCCGCAGAGACGCTCGCGCGCTGCTTTTCGCTGATCGAGCGTCACGGCGATCCGGCAATCTTCACCAGCCTTGCGACACGCGAGTATCTGGCGGCGGCGCTGAAGGCGCTCGAGGGGGCCGATCCGGCACATCTGCCGCTCTATGGCGTGCCTTTCGCGGTGAAGGACAATATCGACGTCGCCGGGCTGCCGACGACCTGCGGCTGCCCGGACTACGCCTATCTCGCCACACGCGACGCGGCGAGCGTCTCCCGTCTGCGCCGGGCCGGCGCCATCGTCATCGGCAAGACCAATCTCGACCAGTTCGCCACTGGCCTCAACGGCACGCGCTCGCCCTATGGCACGCCGCGCAATGCCGTGCGGGGCGATCTCGTGCCCGGCGGTTCGAGTTCCGGCTCGGCGGTTGCAGTGGCGGCGGGCCTGGTGCCGCTGGCACTCGGTACGGATACGGCAGGTTCCGGCCGCGTGCCGGCCGGGCTCAATAACATTGTAGGTCTCAAGCCGAGCGTCGGGCTGGTCTCGGCTGGCGGCGTGGTGCCGGCCTGCCGCTCGCTCGACTGCGTGTCGGTCTTCGCGCTGACGGTGGAGGATGCGTTCCTCGCCACCCGGCTGATGGCAGCGCCGGACGAGGCGGACCCGTTCTCGCGTGCCCTGCCGGTCGGCAGTCTCGGCGGGTTTCCCACGCGGCCGCGCATCGCCGTGCCGCGCGCGCAGGATCGCACCAGCTTCGGTGACCGGCTGGCGGAGGCTGCCTTCCGCGCCGCGATCGTGCGCACGGAAGCGCTCGGCGCTACCGTCACCGAGATCGACATGGAGCCGTTCTTCGAGACGGCGCGGCTGCTCTATGAAGGGCCGTGGGTGGCCGAACGGTTCGCGGCGGTGGGGGCCTTCCTCGAGGCGCGCCCGGAAGCGTTCCATCCGGTGGTTCGCGCCATCATCGAGCAGGGGCGGGGCCTCACCGCAGTCGACGCCTTTCGCGGCCAGTATCGGCTGGCTGAGCTGCGCGCGCTGGCGCGCGAGGTGCTGGCGGGTTTCGACGCGTTGATGGTGCCGACCATGCCGACCGTCTACACGGTCGAGGAGATGCTGCAGGAGCCGGTGCGCTTCAACAGCAATCTCGGACTGTATACGAATTTCGTGAACCTGCTCGACATGTGCGGGATCGCGGTGCCGTCAGAAATCCGCACGGACGGGGCGCCGGCGGGCGTCACGCTGCTGGCCCCGGCGGGCCGCGACGCGCATCTGGCCTCGCTCGGCGCCGCCTTCCATGCCGCTACGGGGCTGACGCTCGGGGCGACGGGCGCGCCGCAGCCGGCCCCGCATGGCCTCGCCCAGAGGCCGGCGCCGGGCTTCTGCGAGGTGGCCCTGTTCGGCGCCCATCTCTCCGGCCTGCCGCTGAACGGCGATCTGGTCGAAGCCGGAGGGGTCTTCGTGCGTCGTACGCGCACGAGCGCGGACTATCGACTCTATCTTCTGCCGGAGGGGCGGGTTCGCCGTCCCGGCCTGCTGCGTGGCCGTCCGGGCTCGGGCGCGCCGATCGACTGCGAGATATGGGCGCTGCCGGCGGCCGCGTTCGGCCGCCTCGTCGCCGGCATTCCAGCCCCCCTCGGCGTCGGCACGGTGATCCTCGAGGACGGCACTGACGTGAAGGGCTTCCTCATGGAGGCGGCGGCTGTCGAGACCGCACGCGACATCACGGTCTTCGGCGGATGGCGCAATTTCCTTGCGGACGAGGCCGCGCGCCGGGCGGGCAATGCCGTCGCGGCTGGTTGATATTTCGATTTAATTATGTTGAATAAGATATTGATTTATATCGTCTGGGCGTATTGCTCATAAGCATCGTGCACGATGGCGATGTGGCTGCGCATGCTCTGCGCGGCGCCGTCGCGGTCGCCGCGCAGTATGGCCGTCACGACCCGCTCATGCTCGATATGCGAGAGGGCCAGACGACCCAGGGCGCGGAACTGCGCGCGCCGGAACGGCGACAGCCGCCGTCGCGTCCCGACGGTCAGCTCGATCAGATAGTCGTTGTGGCTGCCGGCATAGATCGAGGCGTGAAACTGCTCGTTGGCCTCGCGATAGGCGGCGAAGTCGCCGAGGCGCATCAGCTCGCCCATGGCGGCGTGGAGTTCCTCAAGCCGCCGGCGCTCGGTCGGTGTCATCTGCAGCGCGGAGAGACCGGCGCAGAGCGCTTCCAGCTCGGCCATGACGTCGAACATGTTCTGTAGCCGCTCGACGCTCGGGCGGGCGACGATAGCGCCGCGATGCGGGCGGCTGTCGACCAGGCCGGAGGCGGCGAGCTCACGGATCGCTTCGCGCACCGGCGTGCGCGACACGCCGAAGCGGGCGGCGAGCAGAGTTTCGTCCAGCGTCGTTCCGGGCGGCAACTTGCCACGGGTGATCTCGTCCGCCAGTTGCAGGCGGAGCTCCTCGGCCCGCGTCACGCGGCGGCCGGTCCCGGAGGGACGGCTGTCGGAGGGCCGGATGGGCAGCACTGACATGGACGGAACTACCGGAAGGAGCGAGTCGCGGCAGTGAAAATACCGCGCTGGCCCGTGTTTATCACGGGTGAGCGGGACACCGCTGCGCTGTTTTTCAACCGGTGGGCTCGTCGATCAGGCTCACATGGGCGGCGACGACTTTCCAGCCCTGCGGCGTGCGCATCCATGTCTGCATCTGCCGCCCGACCTTGCCGGGCGTCGTGGCGCGGCGGAACAGGGTGGAGGCGACGGCGAAGTCGCGGCCATAAGTGGTGATCTGCGTGCCGTCGAGGCTGCGTGCGAGGCCGGCCGGCGAGCGGGCGGCGCGGAAGGCGCGGATCGCCTCGATGCCGTAGAGGTTCTCGCCTCCGCCATAGCGCAGCGTCGTCGGATGATCCCAGAACAGCGCATCGAGCCCGGCGACGTCGTTGCCGACCAGCGCCTGCTCGTAGCGGGCGAAGGCGGCTTCCACCTCGGCCAGCACGTCGGGAAGATTGATGTCCATCGGCTCGCGTTCCCCCTGAACCCGCTGCCAGCACACAGGGACCGGCGCCGCCGGTCAATCCTCCAGCGGGAGAATCTCGCAAGGCTCGCCTGCGACGGCCGCCGGCGCATGAGGCTGGCGCACCAGCAGCACATCGGCGCGGGCGAGAACGGAGAGCATGGAACTGTCCTGTACCGGCAGGGGGCGCACGACGGGGAGCCCGCCCTCGTACCCGACGGTCTCGGCGCGCTGGAAGTCCATGCGCATCTCGTTCGCCTTCACGTCGGCGCCGAGGATGGCCGGGCGCAGCGGCACGCGGGGAGGAATGTCGAGCCCTTGCAGGGCCTTGATCAGCGGCACGAGATAAACCAGCGCGCACACATGCGCCGATACGGGGTTACCGGGCAGGCCGAGAACATGAGTCGGTCCCGTGCCGCCTTCCGAGCGGCCGAACATCAGTGGCTTGCCCGGCCTCAGAGCGATCCTGTGCACGGCGAGCGCCACGCCCTGGGCGGTGAGGGCCGGGGCGACGAGATCGTGGTCGCCGACCGACGCGCCGCCGGTGGTAACGATGACGTCGAAGCCGCCCGCCAGCGCCGCGCTCACGCCCTGCTGCGTCGCGTCCATGGCGTCGGGCAGGATGCCGAGATCGACCACCTCGGCGCCGGCAGCGCGGGCGAGGCCGCCGACCGAATAGACATTGGAGAGAATCACCTGATGCGCCGCCGCGCCGGCGCCGGGCCGCACCAGCTCGTCGCCGGTCGAGAGCAGGGCGACGCGAGGACGGCGGGTAACAGTGAGTTCGGCAATGTCGGCGGAGGCGGCAAGCGCGAGGTCGCGCGGCAGCAGCCTGTGGCCGGCCGGCAGCACAACCTCGCCGCTGGCGAAGTCGCCGCCGGCTTTGCGGATGTGGCGGCCAGCGGTGGCGGCTTCGGTCATGGTGACATGGTCGCTGTCGCGCTGCGTGTCTTCCTGGATGACGACAGCATCCGCGCCCTCCGGAAGGACGGCGCCGGTGAAGATACGCACCGTCGTGCCGGGCTCGACGCGGCCGGGATAGGGACGGCCGGCAGCGGATTCTCCGATCAGCCGCAGCGTGGCGGGCACCTGCGCCGCGTCAGTGGCGCGCAGCGCATAGCCATCCATGGCGGAGACGTCGGCGCCGGGCGTGGTGCGGCGGGCAACGACCGGCTCGGCCAGCACGCGCCCGGCCGCATCCCACAGCGTCACGCGCTCGGGACCCAGCGGCGTGGCGGAGGAGAGCAGACGGGCCAGCGCCTCCTCGACCGGCATCAGCGCCATGATCGGCCTCCGCTACTCGCCTTGCCAGTGGCCGGAACGGCCGCCGGACTTCTCCAGCAGCCGCACCGCCTCGATGCGCATGCCGCGATCGACCGCCTTCGCCATGTCGTAGACGGTGAGGCAGGCGACGGAGACGGCGGTAAGCGCTTCCATTTCCACGCCGGTCTGGCCGCTGGTGCGCACCGTGGCGCGGACGATGAGGCCGGGCAGGGCGCTGTCGGGCTCGATCTCCACCGCCACCTTGGACAGCAGTAGCGCGTGGCAGAGCGGAATCAGCTCATGCGTGCGCTTGGCCGCCATGATGCCGGCGAGCCGAGCCGTGCCGATCACGTCGCCCTTCTTGGCGTTGCCGGAAAGAATGAGATCGAGCGTCGCAGCCTGCATGCGCACCGCGCCCTCTGCGACGGCGACGCGGTCGGTGACGGCCTTGTCGGCGACGTCGACCATGTTGGCCGCGCCGGTGGCGTCGAGATGGGTGAGGTGCGGCTCGTCCGCCATGGTCAGTTCGCCGCGGGGGCGAGCAGCGCGCGCGTCGCCGCCGCCACGTCGTCCTGCCGCATCAGGCTTTCGCCGACGAGAATGGTACGGATATTCGCCTGTGCGAGGCGAGCCACGTCGTCGGGCGTGAAGATGCCGCTCTCACCAACGATGATGCGGTCCACCGGAATGCGCGGGGCGAGCCGCTCGGAGGTTTCCAGCGTAACGTCGAAAGTGCGCAGGTTGCGGTTGTTGATGCCAATGAGCCGCGCCGGCAGTTTTAGCGCGCGGTCGAGCTCCAGATCGTCATGCACCTCGACCAGCGCATCCATGCCGAGGCCGTGCGCAGTCTCGACCAGGTCGAGCGCCAGCGCGTCGTCGGCTGAGGCCATGATGACGAGAATGCAGTCCGCTCCCCAGGCTCGCGCCTCGAACACCTGGTAGGTGTCGTGCATGAAATCCTTGCGCAGCGCCGGCAGCGAACAGGCGGCGCGGGCGCTCGTGAGGAACTCCGGCGCCCCCTGGAAGGAGGGCGTGTCGGTGAGCACAGAGAGGCAGGCCGCGCCACCGACCTCATAGGCGCGGGCGAGGGCCGGCGGATCGAAATCCGGCCGGATCAGCCCCTTGGAAGGGCTGGCCTTCTTGATCTCGGCAATCAGCGCGGTGTGCCCATTCGCGATCTTCGCCTCGATAGCCTTCAGGAAGCCGCGGGTCGGCGCCTGCGCCTCGGCGTTCGCGCGCACCTCGGCCAGAGGGCGCACAGCCTTGGCGCTCGCGATTTCCTCGCGCTTATAGGCGCCGATCTTTTCGAGAATGTCGGCCATGGCGTCCCTCCTCACTCCGCGACGGTCGCGGAGACGGCCACCAGCCGGTCGAGCGCAGCTTCCGCATGTCCGCCCTTGAGGCTGAGGCGGGCGATCTCCAGCGCCTCGGGCAGTGCGTCGGCCTTGCCAGCCACGATAAGCGCTGCAGCGGCGTTCAGGAGCGACACGTCGGCATAGGGGCTCGGCTGGCCGGCGAGCACGGCGCGGAGCGCGCCGGCATTCTCTACACCATCGCCACCCTTCAGATCCTCGGCGCTGGCGCGCGCAATGCCGAATTCCTCCGGCGTGATCTCAAAGCTGCGGATCGTGCCGTTCTTCAGCTCGGCGACATGGGTCGGGCCGGTGGTGGTGATCTCGTCCAGCCCGTCCGAACCGTGCACCACCCAGGCATGCGTCGAGCCCAGCGTGCGCAGCACTTCGGCGATCGGCTCGACCCAGGTGCGGGCGAACACGCCGACCATCTGCCGCTTCACCCCGGCCGGGTTCGACAGCGGGCCGATGAGATTGAAGATCGTGCGCGTACCCATCTCCACCCGAGTCGGCCCGACATGCTTCATCGCCGGATGATGCGACGGGGCAAACATGAAGCCGATTCCGGCCTCGCTGATGCAGTGGGCGATCTGTGCCGGGGTGAGGTCGATCTTGACGCCCAGCGCGGTCAGCACGTCGGCGGCGCCGGACTTGGAAGAGAGCGCCCGGTTGCCATGCTTTGCCACCGGCACGCCCGCGCCGGCGACGATGAAGGAGGCGCAGGTCGAGATGTTGTAGGAGCCGGAGGCGTCGCCGCCGGTGCCGACCACGTCGACCGCCTCGGCGGGGGCTTCGACGCGCAACATCTTGGCGCGCATGGTGGAGACCGCGCCGGCGATCTCCTCGACATCCTCGCCGCGCACCCTCAACCCCATGAGGATGGCACCGATCTGCGAAGGCGTGGCCTCGCCCGACATCATGATATCGAAGGCGAAAGCCGCCTCCGCGCGGGTGAGCGTGGTGCCGGTGGCGATCTTGCCGATGATGGACTTCAGATTCTGCATGTGCCCCGGCTCGCCTCAGGCTGCTCGCGACCGGCGCGGACCCGCATTCCAGGCGCGCGCCAGATCGAGGAAATTCTTCAGTATCGTGCGCCCGTGCTCGGAGGCGATGCTCTCTGGATGGAACTGCACCCCGTGCACCGGCAGATCGCGATGTGACAGGCCCATGATCAGCCCGTCATCGGTCTCGGCGGTGATGTCGAGTTCGGGCGGCAGCGTCTCGCGCTTCACCACCAGTGAATGGTAACGCGTCGCCTTGAACGGTCCGTTGATGCCGCGAAACACGGAAGCGCCCTTGTGCTGCACCTCGGACAATTTTCCGTGGATCGGCAGCGGGGCGCGGATCACCTCGCCGCCGAACACCTGGCCGATGGCCTGATGGCCCAGGCAGACGCCGAACACGGGCACGCCGTCCTGCGCTGCACGGGCGATGAGGTCGCAACTGATGCCAGCCTCATTCGGGGTCGCCGGGCCGGGCGAGATGACGATGGCTTCGGGCTTCAGCGCCATTGCCTCGTCGACCGTGAGGGCATCGTTGCGGCGCACGTCGACCTCGGCGCCGAGTCCGCCGATATAGTGGACGAGGTTCCAGGTGAAGCTGTCGTAATTGTCGATGAGCAGGATCATCGTGCGTCTTTCCGCCGGCCTCATACCGGCTCAAAAAAGCTCTAGGGGGATTGCCGGCGCTGGGTCAAGCCGCTCCGGCCCGCGACATCGCCTATCGCCAGCCCCGCCATCGCCGCACATGTCCGCTCACGCCCATCACTGCCCCCTGCCGGCCTTGGCCGCGAAGCGCACCGCTTCCTCGCCGGCGCGGAACAGTGCCTTGGCCTTGTTGACGCATTCCTGCATCTCGCTCTCCGGCACCGAGTCGTAGACGATGCCGGCTCCCGCCTGCACATGCATGCGCCCATCCTTTACCACGGCAGTGCGCAGCACGATGCAGGTATCCATTTCGCCGTCGGCGCCGAAATAGCCGATAGCGCCGGCATAGATGCCGCGCTTGTCGCGCTCCAGCTCGTCGATGATCTCCATCGCCCGCACCTTTGGCGCACCCGAGACCGTTCCAGCGGGGAAGCCGGCAGCCAGGGCGTCCAGCGCGTCATGCTTCGGGTCGAGGTCGCCTTCGACGTTCGACACTATGTGCATCACCTGGCTGTAGCGCTCGACGAAGAACGAGTCGGTGACGTGCACCGAACCGATCCTGGCGACGCGGCCGACATCGTTGCGGCCGAGATCGAGCAACATCAGATGCTCGGCGCGCTCCTTCGGGTCGGCGAGGAGCTCGTCCTCCAGCGCCTTGTCCTCGTGCGGCGTGGCGCCGCGACGCCTTGTGCCGGCGATCGGGCGGATGGTGACGGTGTCGTCACGCAGCCGGACCAGGATTTCCGGGCTGGAGCACACCAGCGAGAAGCCGTCGAAGTTGAAATAGACCAGGAACGGTGCCGGATTGATCCGCCGCAGCGCGCGGTAGAGCGAGAAGGGCGGCAGCGTGAACGGCGCGTCGAAGCGCTGCGACAGCACGACCTGGAAGATGTCGCCGGCGCGGATGTACTCCTTCGCCCGCTCCACCATGGCCCGGTAGACCTCGGGCGAGGTGTTCGAGGTCGGCGCCACCGCCTGGTGGAAGGCATCCTCCGTCGGCAGGTTCGGCAGCGCGCTGTCGAGCGCGGCGACGACCTTGTCCAGCCGCTCGCGTGCCGTCTCATAGGCGGCGGCGGCGGAGATGCCGGCCTGCGGTCGCACCGGGGTGACGACAGTGAGCTCGTCGCGCACGGCGTCGAACACCACCATGACGGTCGGGCGGATGAAGATCGCGTCCGGCACGCCGAGAATGTCGGGCTTGGCTTCCGGCAGGCGCTCCATCTGCCGTACCATGTCGTAGCCGAGATAACCGAACACGCCCGCCGCCATGGGCGGGGCGCCCTCCGGCAGATGGATGCGCGACTCGGCCACCAGCTTGCGCAGCGAGGCGAGCGGCTTGTCGGGGCAGGGCTCGAAGCGCGCCGGATCGACGGCGGCCTGCCGGTTGATCTCCGCCTCGTTGCCCCGGCAGCGCCAGATCACGTCCGGCTCTATGCCGATCATCGAGTAACGCCCGCGCGTGGCGCCACCCTCGACCGATTCGAGCAGGAAGGCGTTGGGCCGCTCGCCGGCGATCTTGAGGAAGGCCGAGACGGGCGTTTCCAGGTCGGCGATCAGCGTGGTCGTGACCACCTGGGCTTCGCCGCGCTCATAGGCGCCGGCGAAGCCGGTGATGTCAGGCGTCAAGCTCATGATGCTGTCTCGTCAGTTCACCGCGTCGGTGCCGACGATCTGGTCGAGGGCGGTCCGGTTGACGCGGGTGCCGAGCTGGCTCTGCAGCTGGACGAGGTATTCGGTCATCAGGTCGTTCTCCATGCCCTGGCGCAGATTGGCGAGCACGCGCTCGTTTTCCGCCGTGGCCGTCGGCACGGTGACGTTGAGGACGTTGAACAGGATGCGGCTGTCGCCGCCTTCGGCCAGAGCGCTGCCGACGCCGCCCTTCGGCGTCTCGAACACCGCGTCGAGGATCTCCTGCGGGACACCATCGGCGGCGCGGCCGCGCTTCAGGCCGTTGGCCGCGCGCAGTTCGAGGCCGGCATCGGTCACTGCCTTGTCGAAGCCCTCGCCGCCCGCGACCTTGGCCTTGATGTCCTCGACGCGCTTATCGAGCTCCTCGGCGATCTTGTCCTGCTTCCAGCGGTCGAGCACCTGGGCGCGCGCCTCCTCGAAGGTGCGGTCGCGCGGCTGGGTGATGCTCTGCACCTCGTACCAGACATAGCCGCCATTCTGCGGCAGCTGGACAGGGTCGTTTTCCGCGCCGACATCGCTCGCGAAGATGCCGCGCAATACGTCCGAGCGGCCGGGAATTTCCGGAATCGACGCGCCGTCGGGCGCCTTGCCGAGGACGTCTGTATCGAGGCTCAGCACTGTCAGGCCTAGCTTGCTGGCGATCTCGGAGAGCTTGGCGCCGCTGGCCTGCTCGTCCTGCACCTGGTCGTACTTCTGCAGCAGTTCCCGCCGGGCCGCATCGAGCTGGAGCTGCTGGCGGATCTGGCCGGCAACGGCGTCGAGCGGCTGGACGGTGCCGGCAGTGATGGCGCCGACATGGACGATGACCGGGCCGAAGCGGCCGGCGACGACGGCGCTGGTGCCGTTCTCCGGCAGCGCGAAGGCCGCCTCCGCCACTGCCTTGTCAAAGATATCGGCGCGGGTCACGTTGCCGAGGTCGACGTCCTTGGCGTCCAGCTTGCGCTCGGCGACGAGGTCGGCGAAGGCCGTGCCGGCGGCGACGCGGTCGGCGGCTACCTTGGCTTCTTCGGCATTGGGGAACACGATCTGCTGCACGACCCGGCGCTCGGGTGTGCCGTAGCTCGACAGGTTGGCGTCGTAGGCGGCTTTTACCTCGGCGTCGGTGACCTGCTCGGAGGCGGCGATGGCCTGCGGCGTCAGCGCCAGAATGTCGGCCTTGCGATATTCCGGCGCGCGGAATGCGACCTTGCGCGCATCGAAGAAGGCGCGCAGTTCGTCGTCGCTGGGGTCGGCCGGCGGCGTCACCGAGGCGGAGGTGATGAGCGCGTAGTTGAGCGAGCGCTCCTCATTCTCGAAGCGGGCGACGGCCTCTTTCAGCACGGTGGGGACGGTGAGTCCGCCGCCGAGCGACTGGATGAGCTGCTGGCGCTGGGCCAGACGGCGCTCGGCGTCGACGAAGCGGGCTTCCGTATAGCCGTTCTGGCGCAGGAGCTGGGCGAAGTAGTTCGGGTCGAAGCTGCCCGAAGGCCCGAAGAAGGCCGGGTTCTGCTGGACGCGCTTGGCGATCTCCGCATCCGACAGGGCGATGCCGAGGCTGTTCGCCTGGTCGTCGAGCGCCGCTTCCGCCAGGCGCTCGCTGAGCACCTGATCGGGAAGGCCGAAGGCACGGGCCTGGTCCGGGGTGATGCCGCGCTTGAGCTGCTGGCTGATCTGCTGAAGGCGCTCCTGATAGAGCCGCTGGAACTCGGGGACCGTGATCTCGGACGATCCGATCGTCGCCAGGGTCTGGCTGCCGAAGCCGCGGAACACGTCGGCGATGCCCCAGATCCCGAAGGAGAGGATCAGAAGGCCCATGAGGATTTTGGCGACAATTCCGGAAGCGCTCTTGCGCAGCGTCTCAAGCATCAGTGTTCTCGTTGGGCGTCATGCGGGCGAAAGGCCCGGCGCGCGAAAGGGGCGCATAATAGGGATGCCTATCCGAGGCCGCAATGTCGCACATGCGTTCATTTGCCCTTCATTTTGACGCCTGTTAACGCGACGGCATCCTGCTATGAGGTGTTTTTGAGGTTCTTGAGGTGAAGGGGCGAGGGACGAATGTCGGGACGTCGACCGCTGGTAGCCGGCAACTGGAAGATGAACGGCCTGAAGGCCTCCGTTGCTGAGTTCGGCCGCATCACGGCGGCATATGATGCGGCGTTGAGGGCCAAGGTGGACCTTCTCGTCGCGCCACCTGCGACGTTGCTGTCGACTTTCGCCGTCGTTGCGCTGGGATCCCGCGTCGCCGTCGGCGCGCAGGATTGCCATTCCAACGGGGCCGGCGCCCACACCGGCGAGGTTTCGGCCGAGATGATCGCCGATACCGGCGCGACGGCTGTGATCCTCGGTCATTCCGAACGCCGCAGCGACCATGGCGAGACCGATGCGCTGGTGCGCTCGAAGGTCGAGGCGGCGTGGCGCGCGGGGCTGACGGCGATCGTCTGCGTCGGCGAGAGCAATGCCGAACGCCATGCGGGCAGGGCGCTCAATGTGGTCCGCCACCAGCTGGCCGGTTCGCTGCCGGAGGGAATAACGGCGGCCAATATGGTCATCGCCTATGAGCCGATCTGGGCCATCGGCACCGGTCTCACGCCGACCATCTACGACATTGCCGAGATGCATGGCGAAATGCGCAAGATGCTGGTCGCGCGGTTCGGCGCGGCGGCCAAGGGCGTTCGCCTGCTCTATGGCGGATCGGTCAAGCCGGAGAACGCGGCGGAGATTCTCTCCGTCGCCGACGTCGACGGCGCGCTGGTCGGCGGGGCGAGCCTGAAGGCGGACACTTTTCTTCCCATCGCGCGTGCCTATCTATAGGCCCGAGCCCACAAGGACCGTTCCTCGAACGCGCCGGCTGGAAACGCTGGCGGCAATCGTGTAGGAACGCGCCAACCAACGCGGCGGGGCATCGCTGGCCCGCCGCTGCACGAGTTTGAAGGCGTCAGATGCAGACCGTAATCATCGTCATCCATCTCATGGTGGTGCTCGCCCTTATCGGCGTGGTGCTGATTCAGCGCTCCGAGGGCGGTGGGCTCGGCATCGGCGGCGGCGGTGGAGGCGGCGGCGGCTTCTTCAGCGCCCGCGGCACCGCCAACATGCTCACCCGCGCCACCGCGGTTCTGGCGGGGCTGTTCTTCCTCACCAGCCTTAGCCTGACCATTCTGGCCGGCTGGGGTCGTGGTCCCACGACCATCTTCTCAGCGCCGGCGTCGGCGCCGGGCGCGCCCGCTCCGGGCGGCACGGTGCTCGACCAGCTCCAGGGTGCCCAGCCCGCGCCGCCTGCCGCCCCCGCGGCGCCGCAGGTTCCGCAGTCGCAGTGATCCGCGCGAGCCCCCGATTCCGGTTGGAAACGGGGCTTCGTTCCATTTACCCACAGGCGAGAGTCCGTCCGATCAAACGGGCGCTCGCCGAATCGCGTTTTTGCAGCTAGAAACCGAATTCCATGGCGCGCTACATTTTCATCACCGGCGGCGTCGTGTCCTCGCTCGGCAAGGGCCTCGCTTCCGCCTCTCTCGGTGCATTGCTGCAGGCTCGTGGGTACAAGACCCGGCTGCGCAAGCTCGACCCCTATCTCAACGTCGATCCGGGCACCATGAGCCCGTATCAGCACGGCGAAGTCTTCGTCACCGATGACGGTGCCGAAACCGACCTCGACCTCGGCCACTACGAGCGTTTCACCGGACGTCCGGCCTCGCGCCAGGACAACATCACCACCGGCCGCATCTACCAGGATATCCTCGCCCGCGAACGGCGCGGCGACTATCTCGGTGCGACTATCCAGGTGATTCCGCACGTCACCAACGCCATCAAGGAATTCGTCCTCACCGGTAACGAGGGCTACGATTTCGTGCTGGTGGAGATCGGCGGCACGGTGGGCGACATCGAGGCGATGCCGTTCCTCGAGGCGATCCGCCAGATCGGCAACGAACTGCCGCGCAAGCACTGCATCTATGTGCACCTCACGCTGCTGCCGTTCATTCCTTCCGCCGGCGAGCTCAAGACCAAGCCGACCCAGCATTCGGTGAAGGAGCTGCGCTCGATCGGCATCGCGCCGGACATCCTGCTCTGCCGTACCGACCGCGAGATTCCGCGCGAGGAACGCCGCAAGCTCGGCCTGTTCTGCAATGTCCGCGAGAGCGCGGTGATCGAGGCGCGCGACGCCGACAGCATCTATGCCGTGCCGTCCGCCTATCACGAGGCGGGGCTCGACACGGAAGTGCTCGCGGCCTTCGGCATCGAGCCGGCGCCCGAGCCCGATCTCTCTCGCTGGAAGAAGGTCGAGGCGGGCATCCGCAACCCCGAAGGCGCGGTGACGATCGCCATCGTCGGCAAGTACACGGGGATGAAGGACGCCTACAAGTCGCTCATCGAAGCGCTGAGCCATGGCGGCCTTGCCAATAATGTGCGGGTCAATCTCGACTGGATCGAGAGCGAGATCTTCGAGCGCGAGGATCCTGCCCCGTTCCTCGAGCATGTGCATGGCATCCTCGTGCCCGGTGGCTTCGGCCAGCGCGGCGCCGAGGGCAAGATTCGCGCGGCACAGTTCGCCCGCGAGCGGCGCGTGCCCTATTTCGGCATCTGCTTCGGCATGCAGATGGCGGTGATCGAGGCGACACGTAATCTCGCCGGCGTTGACCACGCCAACTCCACCGAGTTCGGCCCCACCGACGAGCCGGTGGTCGGCCTGCTGACCGAATGGCTGCGCGGCAACGAGCTGGAGCGGCGCGGCATCGGCGGCGACCTCGGCGGCACCATGCGGCTCGGCGCCTATCCGGCCGAGCTCGCCGACGGCAGCCGGGTGGCCGACATCTACGGCAACGCCGCGATTTCCGAGCGCCACCGGCACCGCTACGAAGTGAATCTCGCCTATCGCGAGCGGCTGGAGGCATGCGGCATGCGCTTCTCCGGCATGTCGCCGGACGGCCTGCTGCCGGAGATCATCGAATATCCGGACCACCCGTGGTTCATCGGCGTGCAGTTCCATCCGGAGCTGAAATCGCGGCCCTTCGAGCCGCACCCGCTGTTTGCGTCCTTCATCGGCGCGGCCGCGGTGCAGAGCCGTCTGTTCTGAGGTCTCGGCGGCGGGCGTCGTGCTCGCCGCCAACTCGACTTCCACCTCTTCCCGCCTCATCGCCGCATCGAGAGCGGTCCCGGATTGGTCCTGCCGACCGTTCGGGACGGCGACTGTTTGTATGCAGTCTATCCACAGATCGCGGCAAGGTGGCAATCGGCGCTGGATTCCCCCGTCCGGCCCGTGCTCTCATCGCCGGGCGCCGTTCAGATGAAGGATGAAGCCCTTGGCTCGCGGTCTTGATCACGTCGTCCATGTCGTCCGGGATCTCGAAGCGGCGGGAGAGCTCTACGACATGCTCGGCTTCACCGTCGGTGCGCGAAACCGGCATCCCTGGGGCACGCATAATCGGCTCGTGCAGACGCCCGGCTTTTTCGTGGAACTGCTGGAGATCGCAGACGCCGAGGCCATTCCCCCGCATGGCGAGGGCACGTTCTCGTTCGGTGCCTTCAATCGGGATTTCCTCGGCGAGGTCGGGCAGGGGCTCTCGATGCTGGTGCTCGAAGGCCATGACGACCCGACGATCGACAAGGCCGAGTTCGATGCGGCTGGATTCGGCGGATTCGAGCTGTTTGACTTCTCCCGTTACGGCAAGCGGCCCGACGGCCAGGAGGTCGAGGTCGCCTTCACCCTGGCGTTCGCCCGGGATCCCGCTTCGCCGCATGCCGGCTTCTTCACCTGCCTGCAGCGCCGGCCGGAGAATTTCTGGGCCCCGGACCTGCAGCGTCACATGAACGGAACGCTCGGCGTCAGGGGCGTTGTGCTCTCCGCCGAGGAACCCGAGGCGCATTTGGAGTTTCTGAGGACCTTTGTCGAGGCCGACTTTCGCCGTGCGGTGGACGGCTGGTACATCGCCAGGACGCCGCGCGGCGATGTCGATCTCATGAGCCGTCAGCTGTTCACCGAGCGCTTCGGTGTTCCCGCCCCGGCGGAGAGTGGGCTGCGGCTCGTCGCCCAGCGCTTCGCCGTCTCCGACATTGCGCGTACCCGGAAGCGCCTTTCCTCCTCGCGCATGGCGGCGGAAGAGATCGAGGGCATCATCGTGGTCGGTCCGAAAGCCGCACTCGGGGCGACGCTGGTGTTCGAGCCGGCTGAATAGTTTGCCTCGCCGCATCCGAAAAACGAAAGGCCCGGAATCGCTTCCGGGCCTTTTTCAATGTTGTGTGGGAAGACGCGATCCTAGGAGCGAACCTTCTCCGGCATCGCCTCGGACGCCACGGCGCCGCGGCCGGGCAGTAGCGCGAGGGTGCGGCTGCGCAGGGCGCTCCAGGTGGCGAAGGCGTTCAGCGTCGAGCCTTCCAGCCAGCCGATGACAGCGGCAGCGAGGAAGGGCAGGCTCTGCACCGCCAGCGCGAAGGCGAAGAGGTCGATCTCCACCACGGCGTGCCAGTTGGTCATGCGCAGGGCGACCGCCGACAGCAGCAGCCCGCCGCCGATGACGGCTTCCGGCAGGGCCGGGAAGGCGCGGGCGGCATCCGCCAGCCAGCTGCCCTTCGCCGTGCGGGCAAAGCCTAGGTCCTTGTAGCGGAAGCTGTCATAGACGGCCTTGGCGACGGTGAACTGCACCGCCATGGCGGCGATGGCGGCGCCGATCATCCGTACCGGGGTGGTCGCCACGCGCAGCCGGTAGAGCGCGGTGAAGTGCAGGAGGTAGATGGCGAAGCAGAACACGATCGGGATCGTGAGGATGCGCGCCGGGACGGCGATGCCGAGGCCAAGCACGAAGGGCACCCAGAGCAGCGACAGGATGGCCGCCACCGCACCGACGCTCTCCGAGCCGAGCCACGAGACCCAGCCGATGGTGAACTCGCGGCGCTGCGACGCGGTGAGCCGGGTGCCGCCATTCGGCAGCATGCGCCGCCAATGCTTCTTGATGATCTGCATGCCGCCATAGGCCCAGCGATGGCGCTGCTTCTTGAACGAGGCGAAGTCGTCCGGCAGCAGGCCCCAGCCGTAGCGGGTGTTCGTGTAGTGGCTCTTCCAGCCGCGCTCGACGATGGTGAGACCGAGATCGGTGTCCTCGCAGATGGTGTCGCTCGACCAGTCGCCGGCCTCGACCATGGCGGCGCGGCGAATGAGGCACATGGTGCCGTGCACGACGATGGCGTCGTGTTCGTTGCGCTGGACCATGCCGATGTCGAAGAAGCCGGCATATTCCGTGTTCATCGCCTCGTGCATGAGGCTCTTGCTGGCGTCGCGGTGGTCCTGCGGCGCCTGCACGATGCCGACGGTCGGATCCTCGAAGGTCGGCACCAAGTCGCGCAGCCAGTTCGGATCGACCACATAGTCCGCGTCCATCACACCGATGATTTCGGCGTCCGGGGCGGTCTGCTGCATGGCCATGCGCAGGGCGCCGGCCTTGAAGCCCGCCACCTTGGGCAGATTGATGAACTTGAACCGGTCGCCGAGTTCGCGGCAATAGGCCTCGATCGGCTCCCAATAGGCCGGGTCCGGCGTGTTGTTGATGATGACCAGGCACTCGAAGTTCGGCCAGTTGAGCCGGGCGACGCTGTCGAGCGTCTGCTTCAGCATCTCCGGCGGTTCCTTATAGGCCGGGATATGCAGCGAGACCTTGGGCGTGCGGGTCGGCATCGCGGCCGGGACGGCGCGCAGCAGGCGCTTCGGCGTGCGGCCGAAGGCGATCGTCGCCAGTTCCTCGACGCGATAGAGCATCACCACGACGAGCGGCACCAGCAGCACGATGCTGGCGATGAACGTCACCTTGTTGCCGCCGACCACGTAGTGGGTCAGCCAGTAATCGGTGACGGTCGCGATCCAAGCGCCGACCAGACTGGCGGCGCCCATCATCACCGCGGCCTGGGTGAAGGTGAGGCGGCCCATGCGGAAGACGGGAATTGAGAATGCAATGCCGAGCAGCAGGGCGATCGCTGCCGTTGCGGTATAGGTCGCCGGCATCAGCGTGCCGGACAACGGGAACTTCAGCTCGCGGTTGGCGTCGAGCATGCCCCAATACTGGCCGACGCTGCCTTCGAAGCTCTTCCACGGCGCATCGAACGCCTCGATGAGGTTGTATTCGATGCCCAGTGCGTCCGCCCGCGCGGCGAAGGTGCGGATGATCTTGGCCTGTTCCAGTTCACCGGGCACGGCGCCGTCGCGGTTGTAACCGGCGCTGGGCCAGCCGAACTCGGCGACGACGATGCGCTTGCCGGGATAGGCCGAGCGCAGACGCTCATAGATGCCGATGGAGCGATCGACGACCTGGTCGGCCGGAACGCCTTCCCAATAGGGCAGGATGTGGGCAGCGATGTAGTCCACCGCCGATACGAGCTCAGGGTGGTCGAGCCATACGTCCCACGTCTCGCCGGTGGTCACCGGGACATTGGTCTGGCTCTTGACCTTGCGGATGATCTCGATGAGTTCGTCCGGCGTCTTTTCGGCGCGCAGGATCGACTCGTTGCCGACCACGATGCCGACGACGTTCGGGTTCTTCTTGGCGGCGTCGAGGGCGTTGGCAATCTCGCGCTCGTTGCGCTTCTCGTCCTTGTCGATCCACGCGCCGACGGTCGCCTTCAGGCCGTCTTCGGCCGCGAGCTTCGGCACGAGTTCCAAACCGCCCGTCGAGGCATAAGTGCGCACGCCCTTGGTGTAGGGAACGACCGCGTCGATGTCGGAGCGGATCTGCGCCTCGGTTGTCGCTTGTCCCTTGTCGGGGTTCGCATCGCGGCCATAGGGCGCGAAGGACATGCTCTGGAAACGGTCCGGCACTGACGGGGCAGAAACCTGCTCCCGCATCGCGAACCAAGCAAAAGCATGCACGGACGTGACAACCGCCAGAGCGGCGGCTGCGACACGAACAGCGGGGCGCATATTACAAACCCACGAAATGGAGTGAGATACCGACGATATATAGTCCAAATTTAACGCAGTTGCAGCACATTCGTCACGGCAGCGCGGGATAAATGATTCGCCCCTTGCTGATGCCTCGCTTGCCCTTGCAACGCGTCGGTCCGGATAATTGTTCCGCTATGTGGCAAGGCCATGTCGCAGTGCGGTCAAGGCCGTGAAATCATTGCCCTGCAACGGTCATGTGGATGAATGCTCGTTCATCCCGGCCGCACGGTCATTGCGCTGCGGGAGCCGCGGCCGGGGCCTGCGCGGCATCGGGGTTCACCCAGCAGGCATGGACACGCTCGGAGAGGCGCTCGGGTGACTTGGAATCGATGTTGCCCTGACGCACGAGGCAGCGGAAAGCGATCTTCAAATGCTCTGTCGGGCAGCCGAACCGCTCATAGAGCTCCATGTGCCGGCGCGCGGTGTCGATGTCGTCGCGCCACAGCAGCATGGTGATGCGCCGCCCGCTCCACACGCATTCGGGCAGGCCCGCATTGCCGGGCAGCTTCGCCGCCTCGGCATATTCCTCGACCGAGCGCCGCTGGGCCTCTTCCTTGGCCTGCTCCTCCGGCGACTTCTGCTCCGGCTGCTTCTGTTCCGGCGCGCTGTTCTGGGCGTAGGCGCCGCCTATGGGAGCCGCCACAAGAACGAGGCCGCCGAGAACCAGGGCGGAGATGGTACGTACTGAGCACAACATGGTGGGAAACGTCACACGCAAAAGAGGAACACCCGTCGAAGGACACTAGGTGAAGCCGCTGATTTTGTCAGCATGACGACGGAAGTGCCATTGCCCGTTTTGACGGTTAACGGCGTCAAACGACGCGGCTTCCCCCTCCGCCTCGCCGAGGCTACAAAGCGGGCCTACGCGCTGACGCCGGACACGGTCCGGTCCGTACTTTCCGGAGAGCTTCCGCATGCGACTTCCTCTTGCGCTCGCCGCCGCCGTCGGTGTGGCGATCGTCGCCGTCTGGGCCTGGCTCGGCCATCCGGTGCCGGCGCCGTCCTCGCCGCTGGCGGAAGGCGAGAAGCTGCCCTGCGTCTCCTATGCGCCGTTCCGTCCGGGGCAGTCGCCCTTCATGGAAGGGCTGGTGATTCCCGCCGAGCAAATCGACGATGATTTCGCGCGGCTGGCGAAGATCACTCATTGCGTGCGCACCTATTCGACCGAGATGGGTCTGCATGTCGTGCCGGAGCTTGCGCGCAAGCACGGCCTGACGGTGCTGCAGGGCATCTGGATCGGCCGCAACCGCGAGAACAACCGCATCGAGATCGACGCGGCGGTGAAGGCCGCGCAGGACAATCCGGATGTCATCAAGGCGGTGATCGTTGGCAACGAGGTGCTGCTGCGCGGAGAGCAGTCGGCGGTCGATCTCGCCGCGCTCATCAAGGACGTACGGGCAAAGGTTCCGCCGCAGGTTCAGGTCACCTATGCCGATGTGTGGGAGTTCTGGGAGCGCAACCGCGATCTCGCCAGCTCGGTCGACTTCGTCACCGTGCACATCCTGCCGTTCTGGGAGGACCTGCCCGTGCCGGCAGAGGATTCCATCGCCCATCTCGGCGAGATTCGCGAGCATGTCGGACAGGTCTTCGCCGGCAAGGACATCCTTATCGGCGAGACCGGCTGGCCGAGCGAGGGACGCATGCGCGAAGGTGCGCTGCCGTCACCCTCCAATCAGGCGCGGGTGATCCAGGAATTGCTGGCGCTGGCCAAGGCGAAGAACTACCGGCTCAACGTGATCGAGGCGTTCGACCAGCCGTGGAAGCGCGCTTCCGAAGGCACGGTCGGCGGCCATTGGGGCTTCCTCGACGCTTATACGCGCGAGTTCAAGTTCGCCTGGGGGCAGCCGGTTTCCGACCATCCCCACTGGCTGCTGCAGGCATTCGGCGGCGTCGTCTTCGCCGGCGCGATCTTTGGCGCGGGCGCGCTCGGCCGGCGCCGTGCCGGGGCGGCGGCGCTTGAGCCGCGCCATTGGGCGGCCGTCGCCGGCATCGCCTTCTTCAGCGGCCTGCTCTACGGGCGGCTCGTCACCACCGTGTCGGTCGAGAGCCTAGGCGTCGGCGGCTGGATCCGCGGCATAGCGATGCTGGTGCTGGCATTCGCGGCGCCTTTGGCCTGCGCCGCCGCGATCGGCGCGCGGGCGCGGCTGGTGACGCTCGCCACCGCGCTTAATCCCGGCTGGCGAACCGGTTCGACCGGGCTTGAAAAGCTGGTTGCCTTCCTGCTGGCTGCGTCCGTCGTGCTGGCGGTGCAGATCGCCTTCGGCCTGGTCTTTGATCCGCGCTACAAGGATTTCCAGTTCGCCGGGCTGACGCCGATCATCGCGGCCTTCGCCTTCTACGCGCTGGTGGCGCCGGCGCAGCGCGCCGTCGAGGGACGACAGGCCGAGGCGCTCGCCGCCGCCGTCTTCCTCGGCAGCGGCCTCTACATCGCGATCAACGAAACCTTCGCCAACTGGCAGGGACTTTGGACGGGAGGCTTGCTCCTCGTCCTCTCGCTCACGCTCTGGCGCCTCGCCACGGCCGGGCGAACGAGATGAGCAGCAGGCCGGCGGCCAGCGCGGAGAGGTTGTTGTTGTACATCACCACGCCGACTGATGTCGCCATCAGCGAGACGATGAACATCGGCACCGTCGGCCGGATGAACTGGATCAGCGCGGTGACGATCGCCGCGATGCCGAAGACCGAGTAGCCGTAGAGCGTGATCACCAGTTCCCGCGTCTCGCAGGTCGTCGTCTCCATGCCGCGGCAGGCAAGGCCGATGGCGGATTGCTCGACCAGCGCGTAGCGCATGTAGATCGCCCAGCCGAGCGCAAAACCGCCGAGCACGAGGATGAGTTGGGTGGCGCGGGAGCCGGGCAGGAAGTTGCGATAGGCCAAGGCGCGATCCTCTCGTCGATCCTCGTTGAGGGTGCCTTTGCATCGCATGATGTGCCGGCGCTTTCAATTCCGACGCTCACGCCGCCGCTTCCGGGGCGCCCCGCGGTGCGCTAGATACCGGCGCTCACGGAGGAGACCGAACCGCATGCGCAGCCTGCTCGTCATCGTCCTCGCCGCGGGAGAGGGCACCCGGATGCTCTCCAGCCGGCCGAAGGTGCTCCATGCAGTGGCCGGCAAGCCGATGGTGAGCCATGTGCTCGATGCCGCGCTGGCGGCGGGGGCGGCGCGCGTTGCGGTGGTGATCGGCCCGGACCATGACGCGGTGGCGGCTGAGGTCCGGCGGGCGGCGCCTGAGGCTGCCGTCTTCGTGCAGGCCGAGCGTCGCGGCACCGCCCATGCCGTGCTGGCGGCGCGCGAGGTGCTGGCGGAGGGCTTCGACGATGTCGTCGTCATGTATGGCGATACTCCACTGGTGCGGCCGGAGACGGTGAACGCCCTGCGCGCGCCGCTGGCCGATGGGGCCGCCGTCGCCGTGCTCGGCTTCCGACCGGAAAACCCCTTCGGCTATGGCCGGCTGGTGACGCGGGACGGGGAACTGGTCGCCATCCGCGAGGAGAAGGACGCGAGCACCGAGGAAAGGGCTATCGGCCTGTGCAATGCCGGGCTCATGGCGTTTGACGGCCGCGCGGTGCTCCGCATTCTCGATTCGATCAGCGACGCCAATTCCAAGAAGGAATTCTACCTGACCGACGCGGTGGAGATCGCCCGCGCCGAAGGCCGCTCGGCGGGCGTCATCGAGGCGGCGAGCGAGGAGGTCGCGGGCGTCAACAGCCGCGTGCAACTGGCCGAGGCCGAGGCCATCTTTCAGGCGCGGCTGCGCCTGGGCGCGCTGGAGGGGGGCGCCACGCTGGTCGCACCGGAAACGGTGTTCTTCAGCGCCGACACGCGCCTCGGCCGCGACGTCATCGTCGAGCCGAATGTCGTGTTCGGCCCCGGAGTCACGGTCGAGGACGGCGCCACCATCCGTGCCTTCAGCCATGTCGAGGGTGCCCATGTCGGCAAGGGTGCCATTGTCGGACCGTTCGCGCGGCTGCGTCCCGGCGCCGAGCTGGGGCAGGGGGTGCATGTCGGCAATTTCGTTGAGATCAAGGCCTCCGACCTCGCGCCGGGGGTCAAGGTCAACCACCTCTCCTATGTCGGCGATTCCAGCGTCGGCGCGAACACCAATATCGGCGCGGGTACCATCACCTGCAATTATGACGGCTTCCGCAAGCACCGCACGACGATCGGCGCCAATGCCTTCATCGGCACCAATACGCTGCTGGTCGCTCCTGTCGCGGTCGGCGATGGCGCCTACATAGGGACGGGTTCGGTGATCACCGAGAACGTGCCGGACGAGGCGCTCGCCATCGCCCGTGCCCGGCAGGTCAACAAGCCGGGATGGGCGGCGCGGCTGCGCGAGCGGCTGAGCGCAGGCCTTGCGCCCAAGAAGTGACGAATTCCGGGCGATACGAACAGACACCCGAATTGATTTCGGTATCACGGTGAGACCCGGTTAAACCGGGCCGCATAGGCTGCCGCATTGTCTTGCGGCTTCACGGAGAATTGCCGGCTCATGTGTGGAATTATCGGCATCGTCGGAACCGCCCCGGTGGCCGACCGCCTCGTGGACGCGCTCAAGCGCCTTGAGTATCGCGGCTATGATTCGGCCGGTGTCGCGACGCTGGAGCACGGGCACCTCACCCGGCGCCGAGCCGAAGGCAAGCTGCGCAACCTCGAGGCCGCGCTGTCCGATGCGCCGCTCGTGGGCGACATCGGCATCGGCCACACGCGCTGGGCGACGCATGGCCGCCCCAGTGTCGCCAACGCCCATCCGCATGCCACGACGCGGGTCGCAGTGGTGCATAACGGCATCATCGAGAATTTCCGCGAGCTGCGCGACGAGTTGCTGGCCGACGGCGCCAATTTTGAGAGCGAGACCGACACCGAGGTCGTGGCGCATCTCGTGTCGCGCGAAATGCTTCGTGGCCACGCGCCGGCGGCGGCGGTTGCGGATGTACTTCCCCGACTGCATGGCGCCTTTGCGCTCGGCTTTCTGTTCGAGGGTGACGAGGATCTGCTGATCGGCGCCCGCAAGGGCAGCCCGCTGGCGGTGGGCTACGGCCGGGGCGAAATGTTCCTCGGCTCAGATGCCATTGCGCTTGCCCCCTTCACCGACACCATCGCCTATCTTGAAGACGGCGACTGGGCCGTGCTGAGCCGGGAAGGCGTTGTGATCCACAACGCGGCCAACGCCGTGGTTTCCCGCCCGGTGCAGAAGACCACCGCTTCCGCCTTCCTGGTCGAGAAGGGCAATTTCCGCCACTTCATGGCAAAGGAGATGCACGAGCAGCCCGAGGTGGTGGCGCACACCCTGGCCAACTACATCGACATGGCCAATGAGACGGTGCAGCTCCCGGTCGATCTGCCGTTCGATTTCGCCAAGCTCACCAGCGTATCCATCGCCGCCTGCGGCACCGCCTTTTACGCGGGGTTGGTAGCTAAGTACTGGTTCGAGCGCCTGGCACGCCTGCCGGTCGAGATCGACGTGGCTTCCGAGTTCCGCTACCGCGAGGCGCCACTGAACCCCGGCGGGTTGATGATCGTCATCTCGCAATCCGGCGAGACTGCCGACACGCTCGCCTCGCTGCGCTATGGCCGCGAGAACGGCCTCAACGTGGCGGCCGTGGTCAATGTGCCTACCTCGACCATCGCCCGCGAAGCCGACGTGATCCTCCCGACGCTGGCGGGCCCCGAGATCGGCGTTGCATCCACCAAGGCGTTCACCTGCCAGCTGGCAACGCTTGCCGCCCTCGCCGTGGCGGCGGGGCGTGCGCGCGGCGTGCTGTCAGCCAGCGAAGAAAAGCGCCTGGTGCGCGCGCTGGTCGAGGTGCCGCGGCTGATGAACGAGGCGCTGAAGCTGGGGCCGGCGATCGAGCACCTCGCGCGCAGCATCGCCAAGGCGCAGGACGTGCTCTATCTCGGACGCGGCACCGCTTACCCGCTGGCGCTCGAAGGCGCGCTGAAGCTGAAGGAAATCTCCTACATCCACGCCGAGGGTTATGCGGCCGGCGAACTGAAGCATGGCCCCATCGCGCTGATCGACGAGAAGATGCCGGTGGTGGTCATCGCGCCGCATGACGCGGTGTTCGAGAAGACCATGTCGAACATGCAGGAAGTCGCCGCGCGCGGTGGCCGCATCATCCTGCTGACCGACGAGCACGGCAAGGCGGCGACCTCGCTGGAGACCGAGGCGACCCTCGTGCTGCCGGATGCCGACCCGCTGGTGGCGCCGCTGGTCTATGCCATTCCTGTGCAGCTGCTCGCCTATCACACGGCGGTGCATATGGGCACGGATGTCGACCAGCCGCGCAACCTGGCGAAATCGGTCACGGTGGAGTAGGCGGCGGGGTTTCAGCCCCGCCCGCGATAGGTCGGCACGCCCTGGTCGGGCAGCCATATGTCCGCCGGCGGCGCGCCGCTCTGCCAGAACACGTCGATCGGGATGCCGCCGCGCGGATACCAGTAGCCGCCGATCCGCAGCCAGCGCGGCGCGAGCAGCTCATGGATGCGCCGGCCGACCGCCACCGTGCAGTCTTCGTGGAAGGCGCCGTGGTTGCGGAAGCTTGCGAGGTAGAGCTTGAGCGATTTCGATTCGATCAGCCAGTCCTTCGGTACGTAGTCGATGACGAGATGGGCGAAGTCGGGCTGTCCGGTTACCGGGCAGAGCGAGGTGAATTCCGGGCAGGTGAAGCGCGCGACATAGAGCGTGTCGCTCTGGGGATTGGGCACGCGGTCGAGCACCGCTTCCTCGGGTGAGGATGGCCATTGTGTGGCCTGGCCGAGGTGAAGGGGCTGGGTCATCCGATATATCTCCGTATCCTGCCGGCGCGTGCGCGCGGCGGCCGTCGTCATGGCACCTCTTTCGCATGTCACGAGGGTCGAGTAGAAGCGCCCTTGGCCCTCCCGGTGGGGCGCACGAGGAACTGGGGAAACGCATGACCGCCATTGTCGATATCGTTGGGCGTGAAATTCTGGACAGCCGCGGCAACCCGACCGTCGAGGTCGATGTGGTGCTGGAAGATGGCTCCAAGGGCCGCGCGGCGGTTCCCTCGGGTGCTTCCACCGGCGCCCATGAAGCGGTCGAGCTGCGCGACGGCGACAAGGGGCGCTATCTCGGCAAGGGCGTGCAGAAGGCGGTCGACGCCGTGAATGGCGAGATATTCGACGCCATCGGCGGCATGGACGCCGAAGACCAGCCGGCCATCGACCAGATCCTGATCGAGCTCGACGGCACGCCGAACAAGGCGCGCCTCGGCGCCAATGCCATTCTCGGTGTTTCGCTGGCGCTGGCCAAGGCCGCGGCCGCGGCGCGCGACCTGCCGCTCTATCGCTATGTCGGCGGCGTCAATGCCCGCGTGCTCCCTGTTCCGATGATGAACATCATCAATGGCGGCGCCCATGCAGACAACCCGATCGACTTCCAGGAGTTCATGATCCTGCCGGCGGGTGCCCCCACCTTCGCGGAAGGTCTGCGCACCGGCGCGGAGATCTTCCACACGCTGAAGAAGGCGTTGAAGGATGCCGGGCACAACACCAATGTCGGCGACGAAGGCGGCTTCGCCCCGAACCTGCCCTCGGCGGATGCGGCGCTCGCCTTCGTGGTGAAGGCCATCGAGACCGCCGGCTACCGGCCGGGCGAGGACGTGTTCATCGGCCTCGACTGCGCCTCGACCGAATTCTTCAAGAACGGCAAGTACGATTACGAGGGCGAAGGTGCGGTGCGCGATATCGAGGCGCAGGTGAAGTACCTCGCCGACCTCGTCGCCCGCTATCCGATCGTCACCGTCGAGGACGGCATGGCGGAAGACGACTGGGAAGGCTGGAAGCTGCTGACCGACACCATCGGCTCCAAGTGCCAGCTGGTCGGCGACGACCTGTTCGTGACCAATGTCACGCGCCTGGAAGCCGGCATCAAGCAGGGCGTCGCCAACTCGATCCTGGTGAAGGTCAACCAGATCGGCTCGCTGACCGAGACGCTGAACGCGGTCGAGATGGCGCACAAGGCGGGCTACACCGCCGTCATGTCGCATCGCTCGGGAGAGACCGAGGATTCGACCATTGCCGATCTCGCGGTGGCCACCAACTGCGGGCAGATCAAGACCGGCTCGCTCGCCCGCTCGGACCGTACCGCCAAGTATAACCAGCTGCTGCGCATTGAGCAGGAGCTTGGCCCGCAGGCGATCTATGCCGGCCGCTCGGCGCTGAAGGCGCTCGGCTGACAGCCATCCGGGATAAATCGGGCAGGGCAGGGAGCGTAAAAATTCCTGCCTTGCCGACACGGTTAACGGAGCCTCAACCGGAGACGGTTAGGCTCCTTTTTCATGATCATACGCACGCGCTGGCGCTCCATCCTCCAGACCGTCACCCTGCATCTCGGGGCCGCGGCTCTCATCGGCTACTTCGCCTTCCAGGGCTATAACGGCCAGTACGGCCTGCTTGCCCGGCGATCCTTCGAACAGCAGCACGCCGAGCTGATCGAGGAGCGCGACCGGCTGCGCACCCAGCGGCAGGCGATCGAATCCAAGGTCCGGCTATTGTCGCCCGAGCGCATCGACGCCGATATGCTCGACGAGGAGGCGCGCCTGCTGCTTAATCTCGTCCATCCCAAGGATCTCGTGCTGTTGCGCGGGAGCGGGACGACAAAACTTCAATAAGGGCCGATACGCGTTTTTGCCTCGGTATATTGAATGCCATCGGCTGTTTTGCGAGGAAAGTGCGGCATTGCAAATGCTTAACTGATATCAAGTTAAATTCCGATTTTAATCGAAAATAAGTTAAAATCAGGAAACCTATGCACGTACAATATGTTGTGCGTTGCAGCATTGCATTCCAAGCGTAGCGCCGTAGGGAAAGGTGCGATATGAAGCTCGCTAAATCAGTCGCGAGCTGAGGATGCGCCATGGTAACTGCCGCGAAGAAATCGGCTGTAAGCAAGACCGTCGAAAAAGCTGCCGCCCCGAAAGCCACTCCCAAAACTTCGGTTCGGCGCACGGATAAGCCTTCTGCCAAGGCTTCTTCGACGTCCGAATTCTCCAAGGCGGAAGAGCTTGAAGCCTATCGCCGGATGCTTGAGATCCGGCGCTTCGAAGAGAAGGCCGGTCAGCTCTACGGCATGGGCCTGATCGGCGGCTTCTGCCATCTCTATATCGGCCAGGAGGCCGTCGTCGTCGGCATGCAGGCCGCCCTGAAGCCGGGCGATCAGGTCATCACCGGCTACCGCGACCACGGCCACATGCTGGCCACCGGCATGGACCCTCGGGGTGTCATGGCCGAGCTCACCGGCCGTCGCGGCGGCTATTCCAAGGGCAAGGGCGGCTCGATGCACATGTTCAGCATCGAGAAGGGCTTCTTCGGCGGCCACGGCATCGTCGGCGCGCAGGTCTCCCTCGGTACCGGCCTCGCTTTCTCGAACCACTACCGCGACAACGGCAATGTCGCCCTGACCTATTTCGGCGACGGCGCCGCCAATCAGGGGCAGGTCTATGAGAGCTTCAACATGGCGGAGCTCTGGAAGCTGCCGGTCGTCTACGTCATCGAGAACAACAAATACGCGATGGGCACCGCGGTGAACCGCGCCTCCGCCCAGACCGACTTCTCCCGCCGCGGCGTCTCCTTCAACATCCCCGGCGAGCAGGTGGATGGCATGGATGTGCGCGCGGTAAAGGCGGCCGGCGAGCGCGCGGTCGAGTTCGCCCGCTCCGGCAAGGGCCCCTACATCCTCGAAATGCTCACCTACCGCTATCGCGGCCACTCCATGTCGGACCCGGCCAAGTACCGGTCCAAGGAGGAGGTGCAGAAGATGCGCACCGAGCACGATCCGATCGAGCAGGTGCGTGCGCGACTGCTTGAGAAGAAGTGGGCGAGCGAGGACGATCTCAAGGCGATCGACGCGGAAATCCGCGACGTGATGAACGCGGCGGCGGATTTCGCCAGCCACGATCCGGAGCCCGATCCGTCCGAGCTCTACACCGACGTGCTGCGCTGAGCGGGCAGGGCGCGGTCATGCTGGCGGAACTGTTCTGGGTCACCCTCGTCGCCGGCTGTTCTGCGGCCGCCGTGGTGTGGGTTCTTGCGGTTCGCATTGCCGGCACGATCGCCGCCTCGCGCGGCGGTGGGTTCATTGTCTGGAGCCTTGCCGTGCTCTGGCCGTTCGGCGCTCGCCAGACGGCCGGTGTTTCGACGGAGACGTCAGCCAGCCTCAACAAGATGCTGGTCGGCTTCTTCATCGCCATTCTCGTGGCCATCGCCTCGATGGCTGTCTACAGCAACCTGACGTTCGTGCCGCCGACGCGGTGACGCGCGATCTCGCCGCTCGTTCTTTTTGGGGAACGCCGCCATGCCGACCGAAGTTCTGATGCCTGCCCTCTCCCCGACCATGGAGAAGGGCAATCTCGCCAAGTGGCTCAAGAAAGAGGGCGACACGGTCAAGTCCGGCGACGTGATCGCCGAGATCGAGACCGACAAGGCCACGATGGAAGTCGAGGCGATCGACGAGGGCACGCTCGGCAAGATTCTGGTGCCGGAAGGCACGCAGGATGTCGCCGTGAACACGCCCATCGCGGTAATTCTCGCCGATGGCGAGGATGCGAACGCTGTCAGCGCGCCTTCGCCGAAGGTCGCGGAATCGGCGCCGCCGGTGGCCGCGGCCCCGGTCGAGCCTTCGCCCGTCGCCAGCGCCGCGCCGTCCGCTCCCGCCATTGTCACCTCGGCGGTTGCCGCCCCCCCGCAGCCCGAAGCGCTGCCGGAGCCGGATGTTCCCGAAGGCACCGAATTCGTCAACCAGACCATGCGCGAGGCGCTGCGCGACGCCATGGCCGAGGAGATGCGCCGCGACGGCGACGTCTTCGTCATGGGCGAGGAGGTTGCCGAGTATCAGGGCGCCTACAAGATCACCCAGGGTCTGCTGCAGGAATTCGGCGCCAAGCGCGTGATCGACACCCCGATCACCGAGCATGGCTTTGCCGGCGTCGGCGTCGGCGCCGCCATGGCGGGGCTGAAGCCCATCGTCGAGTTCATGACCTTCAACTTCGCCATGCAGGCGATCGACCAGATCATCAACTCCGCCGCCAAGACCCACTACATGTCCGGCGGCCAGATCGGTTGCTCCATCGTGTTCCGCGGCCCGAACGGCGCCGCCGCGCGCGTCGCCGCCCAGCACAGCCAGGACTACAGCGCCTGGTACAGCCACATCCCCGGCCTCAAGGTGGTGGCGCCCTATACCGCCGCTGATGCCAAGGGCCTGCTGAAGTCGGCGATCCGCGACCCCAACCCGATCATCTTCCTCGAGAACGAGATCCTGTACGGTCACGCCTCGCCGGTGCCGAAGCTGGACGACTACACCGTCCCGATCGGCAAGGCGAAGATCGCCCGGCCGGGCAAGGACGTCACACTGGTCGCCTGGTCGATCGGCATGAACTACGCGCTCAAGGCGGCCGAGGAACTCGCCAAGCTCGGCATCGAGGCGGAGGTCATCGACCTGCGCACCATCCGTCCGCTCGACATCGAGACCATCCTCGCCTCGGTCCGCAAGACCGGGCGCGCGGTGACGGTGGAAGAGGGCTGGCCGCAGTCCGGCGTCGGCGCCGAGATCGTCGCCCAGCTGGTCGAGAAGGCGTTCGACTATCTCGATGCGCCGGTGCTGCGGGTGACGGGCAGGGACGTGCCGATGCCCTACGCCGCCAATCTCGAAAAGCTTGCGCTGCCGTCGGTGCAGGACGTCATCGACGCCGCCCGGGCGGTTACCTATCGCTGAGGCCGGAGGACGCCATGCCGATCGACATCCTGATGCCGGCCCTGTCTCCGACCATGGAGAAGGGCAATCTCGCCAAATGGCTGAAGAAGGAAGGTGACAAGGTCGCCCCCGGTGACGTCATCGCCGAAATCGAAACCGACAAGGCCACGATGGAGGTCGAGGCGATCGACGAAGGCGTGCTCGCCAGGATCGTCGTGCCGGAAGGCTCCGCCGACGTTCCGGTGAACCAGCTCATCGCCGTGCTCGCCACCGAGGGCGAGGACGCCAAGGCGATCGCCGCCGGCGGTGCCGCCGCGCCTGCGAAGGCGGAAGCGCCCAAGGCCGAGGTTGCGAAGGTCGCCGAGCCTGCGCCGGCAATTGCTCCCGCTGCTGCTGCTCCCGTCGCCACGGCTGTGGCTTCTGCGCCCGCCGCTGCCGGCGCCCGCGTTTTCGCCTCGCCGCTCGCGCGTCGCCTGGCCAAGGAGAAGGGTGTCGATCTCGCCGCGGTGAAGGGTTCCGGCCCGCATGGCCGCGTCGTCGCCGCCGATATCGCCACCGCAACGCCCGGCGCCGCCAAGCCGGCCGCTGCGACAGCCGCGCCCGTGGCGGCGCCGGCCGCCGCCGCGCCGGTGTCGAACAGTGCGCTGCTCGAACAGGTGAAGGCCTATTACGAGCCCGGCACCTATGAGGAAGTGCCGCTCGACGGCATGCGCCGCGTCATCGCCCAGCGCATGACCGAGGCGCGGCAGACGGTGCCGACCTTCTACCTCACCGTCGACTGCGATATGGATGCGCTGCTGAAGCTCCGCGAGGAGCTGAACAAGGCTGCGCCCGAGAAGGACGGCAAGCCGGCCTACAAGCTCTCTGTCAACGACTTCGTCATCAAGGCCTATGCGCTGGCCTTCCAGCAGGTGCCGGATGCGAACCAGGTGTGGGGCGGGGATCGCTACCTCAAGCTCAAGCACTCCGACATCGGCGTCGCCGTGGCGATCGACGGTGGCAAGGGCCTGCTGACCCCGATCATCCGCAAGGCCGAGACCAAGACGCTCTCGGCGATCTCTAACGAGACCCGCGACTTCGCGGCGCGTGCGCGCAACAAGAAGCTGATGCCGCACGAATATCAGGGCGGCTCGTCGGCGATTTCGAACCTTGGTATGTTTGGAATCAAGGACTTCACGGCGATTATAAATCCGCCGCATGCGACGATCCTGGCGGTCGGCACCAGCGAGCAGCGGGCGGTGGTGCGCAAGGGCGAGCTCGCCATTGCCACGCAGATGACGGTGACGATCTCCTGCGATCACCGGGTAATGGACGGGGCGATGGGCGCGCAGCTCATCGGCGCCTTCAAGCAGATCATCGAAAAGCCGATGTCGATGCTGGTCTGAGGAACGATCATGGCGAACAACTACGACGTCCTCTTCATCGGCTCCGGCCCCGGCGGCTATGTCGGCGCCATCCGCGCCGCGCAGCTCGGCCTCAAGGTCGGCGTGGTCGAGCGTTCCTATGTCGGCGGCATCTGCCCGAACTGGGGCTGCATCCCGGCCAAGGCGCTACTGCGCTCGGCCGAGATCTTCCACTATATCGAGCACGCCAAGGATTACGGCCTCGTCGCCGAGAAGTTCGGTGTCGACATTGCCGGCGTAGTGAAGCGCTCGCGCGGCATCGCGGCGCAGATGAGCAACGGCGTCGGCTTCCTGCTCAAGAAGAACAAGGTCGACGTGATCTGGGGCCAGGCCACTATCACTGCCCCCGGAAAGGTATCCGTCGCCGCGGCCGAGGGCGCGCCCAAGGGTGCGCTGCCGGCCGGCGAGTACACCGCCAAGAACATCGTCGTCGCCACCGGCGCCCGCCCGCGCGCGCTGCCCGGCATCGAGCCGGACAAGAAGCTCATCTGGACCTATTTCGAGGCGCTGGCTCCGGCCAGCGTGCCGAAGTCGCTGCTGATCATGGGCTCGGGCGCCATCGGCGTCGAATTTGCAAGCTTCTACAAGGCGATGGGTTCGGACGTGACCATCGTCGAGCTGCTGCCGCAGATCCTCCCCGTCGAAGACGAGGAGATCGCCGAGCACGCGAAGAAGCGTTTCGAGAAGCAGGGCATCAAGATCCTCACCGGTGCCAAGGTCTCCAAGGTGGTGAAGGGCGCGGACAGCGTCACCGCCACCGTCGAGACGGCCGACGGCAAGGTGCAGACGCTGACCGCCGACCGGCTGATCTCGGCCGTGGGCGTGGTCGGCAACATCGAGAATCTCGGCCTCGAGAAGCTCGGTGTGAAGACCGACCGTGGCTGCGTGGTCATTGACGGGCTGTGCCGTACCAATGTGCCGGGCATCTGGGCCATCGGCGACGTCGCGGGTCCCCCGATGCTGGCGCACAAGGCCGAGCATGAGGGCGTGATCGCCGCCGAGGCCATCGCCGGCAAGCACGCCCATCCCATGGACAAGCTGATGATCCCCGGCTGCACTTATTGCATGCCGCAGGTCGCGTCCGTCGGCCTCACCGAGAAGAAGGCCAAAGAGGCTGGTTACGAGATCAAGGTCGGCCGCTTCCCCTTCATCGGCAATGGCAAGGCGGTCGCGCTCGGCGAATCCGAGGGGCTGGTGAAGACCATCTTCGACGCGAAGACCGGCCAGCTGCTGGGCGCGCATCTCGTCGGCGCGGAGGTCACCGAGCTGATCCAGGGCTTCGTGCTGGCGATGAATCTCGAGACCACGGAAGAAGAGCTGATCAACGCCGTCTTCCCGCATCCCACGGTTTCTGAGACGATGCACGAGAGCGTGCTTGCCGCCTATGGGCGCGCAATCCACATCTGAGGCGGGCGCGGGGTCCGCGGGGGCAGGAGCCTTGAGATGGACGGACAGGTCTATTCCGCCTTGAACGAGCCGGGTGTGGGTTGGTTCACCATGATCATCATCGGCCTCTTGGCCGGATGGATCGCCGAGCGGGTGACGGAGAGCGACCACGGGCTCTTCGCCAACCTCATCTTCGGCCTGATCGGTGCCTTCGTCGGCAAATATCTCGCGGAGATGGCGGCGATTCCGGTGTTCGGCTTCTTCCGCACGCTGATCGCCGCCGCCGTCGGTGCGATCATCGTGTTGTTCCTCTGGCGCAAGGTTCGCGGACGCTAGGAGCGTAGGCGCCATGCGTCCCGCAAGGGGCGGGTGTGTGAGGGCTCCACTTCCGCCACGGCGCGCGAGCGCTTAACTGTGGGGCCGCCGCCCCAGTGAGCGATGGAAAGCGAATGGTCGTCGTTCTGAACACCCTAAACCGCGCGCTTGAAAAGCCCCGTCACCCGGAAAAGGTGAAGCGGGCGGAGACACCGGTACTGAAGAAGCCGGACTGGATCCGCGTGCGCGCGCCCGGTACGCCCGGCTGGCAGGAGACGGCCAATATCGTCCGCGCCAACGGCCTCGTCACCGTGTGCGAGGAGGCGAGCTGCCCGAATATCGGCGAGTGCTGGCAGAAGAAGCACGCCACCTTCATGATCATGGGCGACACCTGCACGCGGGCCTGTGCCTTCTGCAATGTGCGCACCGGCATGCCGGGCGCGCTCGATCAGGATGAGCCGCAGAAGGTGGCGGACGCTGTCGCCCGGCTCGGGCTGGAACACGTCGTCGTCACCTCGGTCGACCGCGATGATCTCGCGGATGGCGGCGCCGAGCATTTCGCCCGCACCATCCGGGCCATTCGCGCCACTTCGCCCGGCACGACCATCGAGATCCTGACGCCTGATTTCCTGCGCAAGGACGGGGCCCTGGAGGTCGTCGTCGAAGCGCGTCCGGACGTGTTCAACCATAATCTCGAATGCGTGCCCTCGCTCTATCTCAAGGTTCGGCCCGGCGCGCGCTACTTCCATTCGCTGCGGCTTCTGCAGCGGGTGAAGGAGCTGGACCCTTCGATCTTCACCAAGTCCGGCATCATGGTCGGCCTCGGCGAGGTGCGGAATGAGGTGTTGCAACTGATGGACGATCTGCGCTCGGCGGACATCGACTTCATGACCATCGGCCAGTACCTGCAGCCGACCCGCAAGCACCACCCGGTGATGTCCTTCGTCACGCCGGAGGACTTCAAGTCCTACGAGGCCATCGCCTATGCCAAGGGCTTCCTGATGGTGTCGTCGAGCCCGCTGACGCGCTCCTCGCATCATGCCGGCGAGGACTTCGCCCGGCTGCGCGCGGCGCGCGGTGCCAAGCTCGGTGCGGCTGCCGTGTCGCCCGTTTCCGCCTGAGCCATGCCGTCCTTCCGCAACAAGCGGCACGTCCGCCACTCGGCGGCCGACATGTTCGACCTGGTGGCGGATGTCGAGAGCTACCCGGAATTCGTGCCGCTGTGCGAAAGCCTGAAGGTGCGCCGGCGGGTGGCGAGCGGGGAGGGCGTGGACATCCTCGTCGCCGACATGAGCGTTGCCTACAAGATGTTCCGCGAGAGCTTCACCAGCCGGGTGACGCTCGACCGCCCGCGTCTTGCCATCACGGTGGAATATCTCGACGGGCCGTTCAGCCGGCTGGAGAACCGCTGGACCTTCAAGCCCGAGGGCGAGCGGGCTTCGGAGGTCGAATTCTACATTTCTTATGATTTCCGCTCGCGCACGCTGGGTCTGCTGATGGGCGCGATGTTCGACGCCGCCTTCCGGCGCTTCGCGGAAGCTTTTGAGGTTCGCGCCGACCAGGTCTATGGCCGTCAGGACGCGATCGGCTCCTGAGCCGCGAGTTCTGCCAGCATGGCCAGCGCCGTGAGCACCGAGAGCCGGCGCACGCCCGCACGGTCCTGTCCCGCGAAGATCTCGCGCCGCACGATGACCTTGCCGCCCGCCGTGCCGGCAGCGAAATGCACAAGGCCGACCGGTTTTGCCGCCGAGCCGCCGCCCGGACCGGCAATGCCGGTGATGGAGACGCCCAGCGAGGTGCGTGCCACCCGCAGCAGGCCCGTCAGCATCTCGCGCGCCGTCTCCTCGCTCACCGCACCATGAGCGTCGAGCGTCGCGCCGGAGACGCCCAGCATCTCCTGCTTCGCCGCGTTCGAATAGGTCACGAAGCCGCGGTCCACCACCTCCGACGAGCCGGCAATGTCGGTGAGCGCGCCGGCGACCAGCCCACCGGTGCAGGATTCGGCGGTCGAGGCCGTCAGCCCCCTCGCGCGGCACAGGTCGAGCACGCGGATGGCCTGTAGATCGATGGCGTCGGTCTGTTCGCTCATTCCGGCCTCCGCTCGGTTTCAGTCGATCCAGGGCAGGCGCACGGTGGCTGCCGCCAGCGCCGCGATCCCCTCGCGCCGTCCGGTGAAGCCGAGGCGCTCGCTGGTCGTCGCCTTCACGCTCACCCGCGCCGGCGAGATGCCGGCAATGGCGGCGATCTTCTCGCGCATCGCCTCGCGATGCGGCCCGATCTTCGGCGCCTCGCATATGACGGTGGTGTCGAGATGGGCGATGCGCCCGCCCGCCTCGCGCACCAGCTTCGCGGCATGAGCAAGGAACTGGTCGGAGGAGGCGCCCTTCCACTGTGGATCGGAGGGCGGGAAGTGATGGCCGATATCGGCGCTGCCAATGGTGCCGAGCAGCGCGTCGGTCAGCGCATGCAGCACAACGTCAGCATCGGAATGGCCGGTGAGGCCGAACTCATGCGGCACGCGCACGCCGCCCAGCATCACATGGTCACCGGGTGCGAAGGCATGCACGTCGAAGCCGGTGGAGGTGCGGACATCCGTGAGGTCGGCGGCGGCATTGCGTTCGGCGGTCACGAAATCCTCGGGCGTGGTGAGCTTCACATTGGCGGGGTCGCCGGCAAAACCTGCGACGGGGTGTCCGGCCGCTTCCGCCACCGCCGCGTCGTCGGTCAAATCGTTCCGGCCGATCTGCGCGCGATGGGCGGCAAGGATCAGCGCGAAGTGGAAGGATTGCGGCGTCTGCACGCTGCGCAGGCCCTCGCGGTTCGGGCCGCCAGAGAGGAAGCCGGGCTCCGGCACCGCCTTGATGGTGTCGACCAGGGCGAGCGCCGGGACGGCGGCACCATGGCTCTGTGCGGCGGCGATGGCGTCGCTGATGAGCCGCGCCGAGACGAAGGGGCGGGCAGCGTCGTGGATCAGCACGAGGTCGGGCGGATCGGACGCCAGCGCTTCCAGTCCGGCACGGACGGAAGCTTGTCGTGTGGCTCCCCCGGCGACGGGTGCGAGAACGCCGGGCAGGCCGATCACCGATTCGGCGCAGAGATCGGCATGATCGGGATTGATGACGGGAAGCACGCGCCGAATGCCGGCATGCGTGGCGAAGCGCTCCAGCGTGCGCCTCAGCACAGTCTGTCCGCCCACCAGGCGATACTGCTTGGGCATGCCCTCGCCCGCTCTTTGGCCGCTGCCTGCCGCGACCACGATCACGTCCGTTCGCATTGCCCCACGTATCCGTCTTGTCGGCTGATCGCCGGTTGATCAGCGTCCGCTTGCTCCGAGCGCCGGTTTAGCGCAAAAGCGCAGCCGGATTGCAAAAGTTTTGACATAGGTCATTCGAGAGGGTTGATGACAGGCGCGCCGTGGCTATTATGTAGGCACAGCCGCGCCGGCTCAATTCGTGTGCATCGAGTGATCAAGGCTTGATCCGTTCTGCTTCTGCAAACGCCAGTCTCCGAATCGGGAACGTCTCGACGCCCAACAGCGTCGTGCTTGCGCCGATGGCAGGGGTCACCGACGCTCCCCTCCGGCGCATGGCGCTGCGCTATGGGGCGGGTCTCGTCGTGTCCGAGATGGTTGCTTCCGACGCGCTGGCCTTCGGCCATGAAGAGACGGTGCTGCGGGCGGAAGGCGAGGGCGTCGCCATCCACGCGGTGCAACTCGCCGGCAACCAGCCCGCCTCCATGGCGCGCGCAGCGCAGATCGCCGAGAGCGCCGGTGCCGCCATCATCGACATCAACATGGGCTGTCCGGCCAAGCGGGTGACGACGGGTCTGGCTGGCTCGGCGCTGCTGCGCGACCTCGATCTTGCGACCTCGATCATCGAGGCGGTCGTCGGGGCGGTGAAAGTGCCCGTGACGCTGAAGACCCGCCTCGGCTGGGACGATGCCGCGCTCGTTGCCCCGGAGCTTGCGCGGCGGGCGGAGGCGATCGGCGTACAGCTGATCACCATTCACGGCCGCACGCGCTGCCAGTTCTATACCGGCCGCGCCGACTGGACGGCGATCCGCAAGGTGAAGGCCGCCGTGTCCATTCCGGTTCTCGCCAATGGCGACCTTGTCGACGCCGAGGATGCGCCCGCCATGCTGGCCGCCTCGGGGGCCGACGGGCTGATGATCGGGCGTGGCGCGCAGGGGCGCCCCTGGTTTCCGGCACAGGTGGCGGAGCGGCTGAGCGCTGGCCGTACCCCGGCCGATCCGGCGCTTGCCGAGCAGCGTGACGTGCTGCTTGAACTCTATGATGGCTGGCTCGCCCATTACGGGCGCGAGCTCGGCGTGCGCTGCGCGCGCAAGCATATTGGCTGGGCGCTCGCGGCAGCGGCCGCATCGGTCAATCGTCCGCCGGAAGTGGCGCGCAGCTGGCGTCAGCGCCTGCTCACCGTCGACGAACCCGCACGCGTCGCGGTGGGCATTCGCGACGCCTTTGACGACCTTGCATGGAGTGCCGCGGCATGAAGTCGTCCCCCACCGGACGTACGACCCCGAACCTCGGCGCAGCGAGCGCCGAAGCCGTGGTGAACGCATTGCCTCATCCGGTGATCACCGTGGCGGCGGACGACCGGCTGGTCGACGCTAACGTCGCGGCTGAAGCCTTCTTCGAGGCGAGCCTCGCGGTGCTGTCGCGCCATCGGCTGCAGGAATTCGTGCCGTTCGGCAGCCCGCTGCTCGCGCTGGTCGAGCAGGTGCGCACGCGCGGCGCGGCGGTGAACGAGTATCGTGTGGATCTCGGTACGCCGCGCAATGGCGGCGAGCGCATCGTCGACATCCACGTGGCGCCGCTCGCCGAGGTGCCGGGCCATGTGGTGATCATGCTCCAGGAGCGCACCATCGCCGACAAGATGGATCGCCAGCTCACCCATCGCGGCGCGGCGCGCTCGGTCACCGCGCTCGCCTCGATGCTGGCGCACGAGATCAAGAACCCGCTCTCCGGCATTCGCGGCGCGGCGCAGCTTCTCGAACTCTCGGCGAGCGACGACGACCGCTCGCTGACCCGGCTCATCACCGACGAGGCCGACCGCATCGTCAAGCTGGTGGACCGCATGGAGGTGTTTTCCGACGAGCGCCCGGTGGAGCGCGAGCCGGTCAACATCCACGCGGTGCTGGAGCATGTGCGCACGCTGGCGAGTTCCGGCTTCGCGCGCCACATCCGCTTCGTCGAGGAGTACGACCCCTCGCTGCCGCCGGTGCTGGCCAACCGCGACCAGCTGGTGCAGGTGTTCCTCAATCTAGTGAAGAATGCCGCCGAGGCGATCGGCGATGCGCCGGACGGCGAAATCCAGCTCACCACGGCATTCCGGCCCGGCGTGCGGCTGATGGTGCCGGGCGCCCCGGCGCGCGTCAGCCTGCCACTGGAATTCTGCGTGAAGGACAACGGTCCCGGCGTGCCGGAGGACCTGATGCCTCATTTGTTCGATCCCTTCGTCACCACCAAGCCGACCGGCACCGGCCTCGGCCTCGCGCTGGTGGCGAAGATCGTCGGCGACCATGGCGGCATCATCGAATGCGACAGCCAGCCGCGCCGCACCACCTTCCGTGTCCTCATGCCCATGTATCGCGCCAGTCGCGGTAACGAGAAGAGTTGAGAACGCCCATGCCGACGGGAAGCATCCTCGTTGCCGATGACGACGCCGCCATCCGCACCGTTCTCAATCAGGCGCTGTCGCGCGCGGGCTATGAAGTGCGCTCCTGCGGCAATGCTGCCACGCTGTGGCGCTGGGTCAGCCAGGGTGACGGCGATCTGGTCATCACTGACGTGGTGATGCCGGACGAGAACGCCTTCGACCTGCTGCCGCGCATCAAGAAGGTGCGGCCGGACCTGCCGGTCATCGTGATGAGCGCGCAGAACACCTTCATGACGGCGATCCGCGCCTCGGAGAAGGGCGCCTATGAGTACCTGCCCAAGCCCTTCGATCTGAAGGAGCTGATCGCCATCGTCGGCCGGGCGCTGTCCGAGCCGAAGAAGCCCGAGCCGGCCCTGCGCGCGGGCGGTGACGACATGGACAACATCCCGCTCGTCGGCCGATCGCCGGCGATGCAGGATATCTACCGCGTCCTCGCCCGGCTGATGCAGACCGACCTCACCGTGATGATCGCGGGCGAGAGCGGCACCGGCAAGGAACTGGTGGCGCGCGCGCTGCACGACTATGGCAAGCGCCGCAACGGGCCGTTCGTCGCCATCAACATGGCGGCGATTCCGCGTGACCTCATCGAATCCGAGCTGTTCGGCCACGAGAAGGGCGCCTTCACCGGCGCCAATGCCCGCTCCGCCGGCCGTTTCGAGCAGGCCGAGGGGGGCACGCTGTTCCTCGACGAGATCGGCGACATGCCGATGGAGGCGCAGACCCGCCTGCTGCGCGTGCTGCAGCAGGGCGAATACACCACCGTCGGCGGCCGCACCGCGATCAAGACCGATGTGCGCATCGTCGCGGCGACCAACAAGGACCTGCGCATCCTCATCCAGCAGGGACTGTTCCGCGAGGATTTGTTCTTCCGCCTCAACGTCGTACCGCTGCGGCTTCCGCCTCTGCGCGAGCGTACCGAGGATGTGCCGGACCTTGCGCGCCACTTCTTCCTTCAGGCCGAGCGCGAGGGGCTGCCGCGCAAGCAGATCGACGCCGCGGCCCTGGATCGCCTGAAGCGCTACCGCTGGCCGGGCAATGTACGCGAGCTGGAGAATCTGGTCCGCCGCCTCGCTGCGCTCTACCCGCAGGAGATCATCACCGCCTCGATCATCGAGGCCGAGCTGTCGACGCCGATCTCGACTTCCTCGCCGGAAGAGGGTGGTCAGGACGAGACGCTGTCCTCCTCGGTCGAGCGCCACCTCAATACCTATTTCGGCGGGTTCGGCGAGAATCTTCCGCCACCGGGGCTCTATCACCGCATCCTGAAGGACGTGGAATATCCGCTGCTCTCTGCCGCGCTGGCGGCGACGCGGGGCAATCAGATCAAGGCGGCCGAGCTGCTGGGGCTCAACCGCAACACCCTGCGCAAGAAGATCCGCGATCTCGACATCCAGATAATCCGCACGAGCCGGTGACGAGACATCGCCTCGCGGCCACCTTTCGCGAATAAATGCGAAAGGTGGCGGTTCATGTCACATTTTTGCACCAGTGTCGTCGCACTGCATCACTTGGGCCGGACGACTCACGTTCGGCGACAGGGTGATGAATGAGCGACGCCGCCAATCGTGCGACTGATCGGATCGACCCGCCGGATTTCGGCGGCATGGGATTCCGGTTTTCGCTCTGGGGCCTGCCACCGCTCATGGTGCTGCTGTCCCTCATCACGGCGCTGGCCAGCTTCATCATTCTGATGGGCATCACGCCTCTGGTGCCCTCGCAGGACGTGGTCATCATCGTGCTGTGCCTCAACGGCGCGATGTCGCTGGCGCTTGTCGCCATCATCGGCCGCGAGGTCTGGCGCATCGTCAAGGCGCGGCGGCGGGGCAGGGCAGCGGCCCGGCTGCATGTGCGTATCGTCGGGCTTTTCGGCATCGTCGCCGTCGTGCCGGCGATGCTGGTGGCCTTGCTGGCGAGCATTACGCTCGATCGTGGCCTCGACCGCTGGTTCTCGGTGCGGACCCGCGCCATCGTCGACAATGCGGTGTCGGTCGCCCAGACCTATGTGCGCGAGCACGCCTATTCGATCCGCGGCGACGTCATGGGCATGGCGCGCGACCTCCAGCGCATCCGCCCGCTCTGGGACACCGACCGCAGCCGCTTCCGGCAGGCGATGACCGCGCAGGCCGCGGTTCGTGGCCTCCCGGCGGCCATGGTCATCCAGCGCGATTTGTCGGTCGTGGATCGCGCCACGCTTCGGGTGGGGCGTGAGTTCGTGGTCCCTTCGAACCTTGCCCTGAAGGACGCCACGGAAGAGCAGCCGCTGATCTACCTGCCCAACGACGCCGATTTCGTCGCGGCGGTCATTCCGCTCAAGGATTTCGACGGGCTGTATCTCTATGTCGCCCGTCCGGTCGATCCACGGGTGATCGACTATCTCAAGGAGACGCAGGCCGCCGTTGCCGACTATCGGCTCCTGGAGCAGCAGCGCTTCGGCGTGCAGGTGGCGTTCGCGCTGCTCTACGCGGTGATTTCGCTCACCGTGCTGCTGTGCGCGGTGTGGCTCGGCATTCACTTCGCCAACCGGCTGGTGGCGCCGATCCGCCGTCTGATCGGCGCGGCCGATCTGGTTGCGGCCGGCAATCTCTATGTCGAGGTGCCGGTGCATCGCTCGGAGGGCGATCTGTCGAGCCTTGCCGAGACCTTCAACAAGATGACGCAGGAACTGCGCACGCAGCGCAACGACCTCGTCCAGGCGCGCGACCAGATCGATACGCGCCGCCGCTTCACCGAGGCTGTGCTCTCGGGCGTGGGTGCGGGCGTCATTGGCCTCGATTCCACCGGGCGAATCTCGATCATCAACCGGCCAGCGGAGAAGCTGCTGGGCGTCGCGGAAGCCGACGTGCTCGGCCAGGAACTCGGCGCGGTGATTCCCGAGATCGCCCCGCTGCTGACCGAGGCGATGCAGGCGGGCCAGCGCAGCGTGCAGTCCAATACAACGCTCACGCGCAACGGTCGCGACCGCGTCATCGCCGTGCGGGTGACGACGGAACAGTCGCGCGAGGCCGACCATGGCTGGGTCGTCACGCTCGACGACATCACCGAGTTGGTGGTGGCGCAGCGCACCTCGGCCTGGGCCGACGTGGCGCGGCGCATCGCGCATGAGATCAAGAACCCGCTGACGCCGATCCAGCTCTCGGCCGAGCGCCTGCGCCGCCGCTACGGCAAGGTCATCGGGGAGGATCGGGAAGTGTTCGACCAGTGCACGGAGACGATCATCCGTCAGGTCGGCGACATCGGCCGCATGGTGGATGAGTTCTCGTCTTTCGCGCGCATGCCCAAGCCCGTGGCGGAATCGCAGGACATCGCGGAGATCGCACGGCAGGTCGTGTTCCTCATGCGGGTCGGCAATCCGGAAATCGACATCGCCTTCGATGTGCCCGACGCCCCGGTCGTCGCGCGGGTCGACCGCCGCCTTATCTCGCAGGCGCTCACCAACATCATCAAGAACGCGACCGAAGCCCTTGGCGCCGTTCCACCCGAGGAACGTGTCGAGCCGGCGCGCATCAAGGTCGACGTGAAGGCGGACGACCGCATGGTGACGATCAATGTGATCGACAACGGCAAGGGCCTTCCGACCGAGAACCGGGCCCGGCTGCTCGAACCCTATGTGACGACGCGCGAGAAGGGCACCGGGCTCGGCCTTGCGATCGTCGGCAAGATCATGGAGGAGCACGGTGGCGGCATCGAACTGCTCGACGCGCCTGACGGGTGCGGCGCGTGGATCCGCCTCACCTTCGCCCGCGATGGCGGCTCCGCCTCAATCAACAACAATGGCACGGCCGAACAGCCTGCGCCTGGCGCGCTGGCTGGCTGAAGGAGAACGGACTCATGGCGACCGACATATTGATCGTCGATGACGAGGCCGACATTCGTGGGTTGGTGGCGGGCATCCTCGAGGACGAGGGCTACGGCACGCGCACGGCCAAGGACAGCGATGAGGCGCTCGCCGCCATCGAGGCCCGGCGCCCCCACCTCGTCTTCCTCGACATCTGGATCGAGCGCTCCAAGCTCGATGGCCTGCAATTGCTGGAAGTCATCAAGAAGAGCCACCCGGATGTGCCGGTGGTGATGATCTCCGGACACGGCACGGTCGAGACGGCGGTCGCTGCCATCAAGCAGGGCGCCTATGACTTCATCGAGAAGCCGTTCAATTCCGACCGCCTCATTCTGGTGGCCGAACGGGCGCTGGAGACGCTGCGGCTAAAGCGCGAGGTGCGCGATCTCAAGCAGCGCGCCTCGGTCGCCCAGCTCCTCGTCGGCAAATCGTCGGTGATGAACCAGCTGCGCCAGACCATCGAGCGCGTCGCGCCGACCAATAGCCGCATCATGATCGTCGGCCCCTCCGGCTCCGGCAAGGAACTGACCGCGCGCATGGTCCACGCCGCCTCTGCGCGGGCGGGCGGGCCGTTCGTGGTGATCAACGCCGCCGCGATCACGCCGGAGCGCATGGAGGTGGAGCTGTTCGGCGTCGAGGCAGGCGACGGCGTCAGCCGGCAGGTCGGCGCGCTTGAGGAGGCGCACGGCGGGACGCTGTTCATCGACGAGATCGCCGACATGCCGCGCGAGACGCAGAACCGTATTCTGCGCGTGCTGGTCGACCAGAACTTCCTGCGCGTGGGCGGCACCACGCGCGTGGCGGTCGATGTGCGCATCATCTCCTCGACAGGCCGCAACCTGGAAAAGGAGATCGCCGAGGGCCGCTTCCGCGAGGACCTCTATCACCGCCTCGGCGTGGTGCCGATCCGCGTGCCCCCGCTGGCCGAACGCCGCGAGGACGTGCCGGAACTGGTGGAGTTCTTCCTCGACCAGATTTCGCAGGCCACGGGCCTGCCGCGCCGGCGCATCGCCGACGACGCGCTGGCGGTGCTGCAATCCCACGACTGGCCGGGCAATGTCCGCCAGCTGCGCAACAATATCGAGCGGCTGCTGATCCTCGCCACTGGCGAGGCGGACGCGCCGGTGACGGCGGACATGCTGCCCCCCGACGTCGGTTCGCTGGTGCCCAACCTGCCGAACGGCAATGGTGGCGAGCATCTGATGGGCCTGCCGCTGCGCGATGCGCGCGAGGTATTCGAGCGGGAATACCTCGTCGCCCAGATCAGCCGTTTCGGCGGCAACATCTCGCGCACTGCCGAGTTCGTCGGCATGGAGCGTTCGGCGCTGCATCGCAAGCTGAAGGCACTCGGCATCGGCTGAGGCGCGGACGCGGGGCCGGTATGCGGTGATGGCGCGAGGAGACATCTCCGACGCCGTCGAAACTGCTATAGAGTGACTCGGATTACGGCCGGTGCAGCAGCTTCGGCCGGCGGCGTCGCAGCGGTGCAGCGGGGAATGGCATGAAAGTCGTTATTTGCGGCGCGGGACAGGTCGGCTTCGGTATCGCCGAGCGACTCGCTGCCGAGCAGAACGACGTCTCCATCATCGACACCTCGCCGCGGCTGATCCAGGCCGTCACCGATACGCTCGACGTTCGCGGTTTCGTCGGGCACGGCTCGCATCCCGACGTGCTGGCGCGGGCCGGGCTGGAGGCGGCGGACATGCTCATCGCCGTCACGCTGCATGATGAAGTGAACATGATCGCCTGCCAGGTCGGCCATGCGCTGTTCGACGTGCCGACCAAGATCGCGCGCGTGCGGGCGCAGAGCTACCTGCTGGGGCATTGGCGCGACCTGTTCTCGCGCGACCATCTGCCGATCGACGTGGTGATCTCGCCCGAGGTCGAGGTTGGCGAGATGGTGTTGCGCCGGCTGTCGCTGCCGGGCGCCATCGACACGGTGAGCTTTGCCGACGGCAATGTCGTCGTCGCCGGCGTACGCTGCCAGGAGGACTGTCCCGTCCTCGACACGCCGCTGCGCCAGCTGACCGACCTTTTCCCCGATCTGCGGGCCGTCGTCGTCGCCGTACGGCGCAAGGGCAAGGTCTTCGTGCCGCGCTCGACCGATTCGCTGATCGCGGGCGATATCGGCTATTTCGTCGCCCAGGCCGACCAGGTGACGCGCACCCTGTCGATCTTCGGCCATGACGAGGTGCCGGCGCAGCGCATCGTCATCGGCGGCGGCGGCAATATCGGCCTTTATGTCGCGCAGGAGCTGGAGCGGCGCAACCCCAGGGCCCGCGTGAAGATCATCGAGGGCAGTGTGGAGCGCGCCGAGCTGATCGCGCAGTCGCTGTCGAAGACCGTGGTACTGAAGGGCAGCGCGCTCGACCGCGCGATCCTGGAGGAAGCTGCTGTCGGTGATGCCGACACGATGATTGCCGTCACCAATGACGACCGCGTCAACATACTGTCGTGCCTCCTCTCCAAGGAGCTCGGCGCGCGGCGCATGCTGTCGCTGCTGAACGACCCGAACTACCCCGCCTTCGCGCGCGGGCTGGGCATCGACGCTTATGTGAATCCACGCCAGATCACCGTCTCGAAGATCCTCCAGCATGTCCGCAAGGGGCGCATACGCGGCGTCCACTCGCTGCTCGACGGGGCAGGGGAGGTGATCGAGGCCGAGGCGCTGGAGACCTCGCCTCTGGTCGGCAAGCCGCTGAAGCAGCTCGACATCTTCGACGGCATGCGCATCGGCGCCATCGTGCGCGGCGGCCGCGTGCTGGTGCCGCGCGGCGACAGCGTCATCCAGGCCCGTGATCGCGTCGTGATGTTCGCGCTTGCCGACAAGGTGAAGCGGGTTGAGCAGCTGTTCCGCGTGAGTCTCGAATTCTTCTGATAGGTGGGCGTCATGATCGCGGTCGCGCGCCACACCTCAATTGCTGCCGGCGTGATGGCCGGATTCCTGCTGCTGACGGCGCTGGGGGCGCTGTTTCGCGGCGAGGGGGGCGCAGGCGCGTTCGTCCTCACCTCGCTGCTGACCATCTTCGGGGCTGGAGCGGTCTATCTCGCGGTCCGCAACCGGGGCTCCCGGCTGAACCGGCTTTCCTCCTACTCCCTGCTGCTGGTGCTGTGGCTCGGCGTGCCCACCATTGCGGCGTTTCCCATTGCCGCCACGACATCGCTAGGCCCGATGGCGGCTTGGCTCGAGGCGGTCTCGGCGTTCACCACGACGGGGGCGGTGCAGATCCACGACATCGCGGACGTGCCGCGCGCGACGCTGGGCTGGCTGCTCACGCTGCAATGGGCCGGCGGGCTGTTCACCCTGCTCGGCTTCGTGGCGGTGCTCGGGCCGGCGGGGATCGGCGGCCTGCCCGATCGCAGCGCGCGCGTGAACCTGCTCGGCATCGGCGAGCAGTCGGCGCTGGACGATGCGCTGCGGCTGGTGCTGCCGATCTATCTGGGCGCGACCGTACTGTGCACGGTCCTGCTGTTCGCCGCCGGAGTCCGCGTCTTCGACGCGCTGGGAATGGCGGGAGCCGCGCTTTCGACCGGAGGATTGCTGCCGGATGCGGACGGCGTCGCGGCCTATGGGCATTTTGCCGTGAAGCTGGTGCTGATCGTCTTCATGCTGGTCGGCGGGACCAGCGTGCTCTGGCACCGCATGCTGGTCACGCGCCGCTTCCGTCTGGCCTTCGGGCAGCAGGAGAACGTCGCCGTGGTGCTGGCGTGCCTAGTGGTGGGGCTTCTCGCCGCCGCGATCCGCTACGGCACGCCGGACGGCCATCTCTCGCTGCCGCTGGCGCTGGAAGATGGCTTCTTCAGTGCTGTGGCGCTGGTGACGACGACTGGCATGGAGCCGCATGCCGGGGCCTTCGCCAGCCTGCCGATTTCGCTGGTGATGGTGCTGGTCTTCGTTGGCGGCGCGAGCTTTTCCACCGCCGGCGGCATCAAGATGTACCGGGCCGGCATCATGTTCCTGCAGAGCTATCTGGAACTCGAGCGGCTGGTGCATCCCAGTGCGGTGCATATGCGCCGCCTCGGGCAGCAGAGCGTAACGCTGCAAATGATGAAAGCGATCTGGATCATGTTCGGCGTCGCCTGCACGCTCATTGCCGGGCTCACGGCGGCCATCGCGCCGGCCATGCCGAGCTTCGAGGCGGCCTTCGTCGCCATTCTCTCGGCGCTGTCGAATGTCGGGCCGGTTTATGCAGCGGGCTGGCCGCAGGGTGTGATCTGGCCGGAATGGGGAAGTCTGCCGGGCTATGCGCAGCTAATATTGGCGGCGGCCATGATTCTCGGCAGGCTGGAAATTCTTGTGGTGCTGAGTCTGGCGAATTTCGCGCTTTGGCGGCGTTGAGGCCGCGATCTGACGAGACGGGTGGGACATGTCGCGCATCGCCTATGTAAACGGGCAGTATGTGCCGCACGCACAGGCGGGCGTGCATATCGAGGACCGCGGCTACCAGTTCGCCGACGGCGTCTATGAGGTGTGCGAGGTCCGTGGCGGCCATCTGGTCGACGAACGCCGGCACATGGCACGCCTGGTGCGCTCGCTCGGTGAAATCCGCATCCGCCTGCCCATGTCGCTCACGGCACTTGGAATCGTGCTGCGCGAGACGGTCCGGCGCAACCGCGTGCGCGACGGTCTCGTCTATTTGCAGGTGACGCGCGGCGTTGCCCGGCGCGACCATTACTTTCCCGATCCGTCGACCTCGCCGGCCATCGTGGTGACAGCCCGCGCCAGCGATCCCGCCAAGGCGGATGCGCTGGCGGGGCAGGGCATCGCCGTCATCACCGTGCCGGAAAACCGCTGGGAGCGGGTCGACATCAAGACCGTCGGCCTGCTGCCGAACGTGCTCGCAAAGCAGGCAGCCAAGGAGGCCGGCGCGCGCGAGGCCTGGTTCGTCGACCGCGACGGCAGGATCACCGAGGGCGGCTCGACCAATGCGTGGATCGTGACCGGGGAGGGGCGGCTCATCACCCGTCACGCCGACAATGCCATCCTGCGCGGCGTCACTCGCACGGTGATGATGGAGGTGGCGGAAAAGCTCCAGCTGCGCGTCGAGGAACGCGCCTTCACGGTGGCCGAGGCGCTGGCCGCCAAGGAGGCCTTCGTGACCTCGGCCACGAATTTCGCAACGCCGGTGGTGCGAATCGATGGCCAGCCTATCGGCGATGGCAAGCCCGGCCGGGTGGCGCGGGCACTGCGCGAGACCTTCCATCAGGTGGCGGAAATCGCTCCCTGAGCGGCGCGTTTCCTCAGGGAAAGCGTACAGCCGCGTGCGAATGGAGCTTGCCAAGTGAATGCATCTTGGCGAAAGCATCTTGCGTGATAGACATGGTATGACATGCTTGAAGGGCACGTCTTCACGCAAGTCGGTCCCCGGACGGGGCCAACGCCACTTGAAGACGACCGCGCCGATTATGAGCAACAACAAACAAACGGATTAAAAAACGATGGCCGCGGAACGTTCCCAGAACCTCCAGGACACCTTTCTCAACCACGTCCGCAAGAACAAGACACCCCTCACGATCTTCCTCGTCAATGGCGTCAAGCTGCAGGGAGTCGTGACCTGGTTCGACAATTTCTGCGTTCTTCTGCGTCGCGACGGTCATTCGCAGCTGGTCTACAAGCACGCCATCTCGACGATCATGCCCGGACATCCCGTCCAGCTCTTCGAGCCGGACGAGACCCCGGAGAAGGGCTGACTTGGAACCCAAGGGCGCGCGCCGCGCCGCAGGCAGCGCGGCGGGGCTTCCTCCCGGTTCGCCCGAGGGTGGCGATGCCACCAAGGTCGTTGTCATCGTTCCTCATCTGACGCGTCGGGCGGAAGGGGAGGCGGAGCTGCGCCGTTCGCCCGAGGCGCGGCTCGACGAGGCCGTGGGCCTTGCGCTGGCGATCGACCTCGGCGTCGTGGCCAGCATGATCGTCGGGCTCGCGCAGGTGCGCCCGGCGAGCTATCTCGGTTCCGGCAAGGTCGAGGAGATCGCCGGCATCGTGAAGGCCGAGGATGCGGGTCTGGTCTTCGTGGATGCGCCGCTCAGCCCGGTGCAGCAGCGTAACCTGGAAAAAGCCTGGTCGGCCAAGGTGATCGACCGGACGGCTCTCATCCTGGAGATCTTCGGCCAGCGGGCACGCACCAAGGAAGGCGTGCTGCAGGTCGAGCTGGCCCATCTGAATTATCAGCGCAGCCGGCTGGTGCGCTCCTGGACCCATCTCGAGCGCCAGCGCGGCGGCTTCGGCTTCCTTGGCGGTCCGGGCGAGACCCAGATCGAGGCCGACCGGCGGCTGATCGGCGAGCGCATCGTCAAGATCGAGCGCGAGCTGGAACAGGTGAAGCGCACCCGCGCCCTGCACCGCGCCAGCCGCAAGAAGGTGCCGTATCCCGTGGTGGCACTGGTCGGCTACACCAATGCCGGCAAGTCGACGCTGTTCAACAAGCTCACCAGCGCCAAGGTGATGGCGCAGGACCTGCTCTTTGCCACCCTCGATCCGACGCTGCGTGCCGTCCAGCTGCCGACAGGCGAGAAGGTGATCGTCTCGGACACGGTGGGGTTCATATCGGACCTGCCCACCCAGCTCGTCGCCGCCTTCCGCGCCACGCTGGAAGAGGTGATCGAGGCTGACATCATCCTGCATGTCCGCGATATGTCGCACGAGGATGCCGAGGCGCAGGCGCACGACGTCGCGCGGGTGCTGTCCGATCTCGACATCGACCCGGACGACCATGCGCGGCTGATCGAGGTGTGGAACAAGATCGACCGCCTCGACGAGGACGCACGCGCCGCCATCTTCAACACGGTGTCGCGGCGCGAGGGCGACGACCGGCCGATTCCGGTGTCGGCGCTGACCGGGGAGGGGATACCCACCCTCCTCGCCGTCATTTCGCAGCGTTTGGCGCGCGAGCGTGTCAGCCTCAAGGTCGATCTCGACGCCACCGATGGCGAGGGCCTGAGCTGGCTTTACCGCCACACCGAGGTGATCGACCGCCGCGAGGATATCGAAGGTCACATCCATCTTGCCATCCGCGTACCGCCCGAGCGGGCCGAGCACATCGAAAAGCGGTTCCGCGGCCGGCGGATCAAGGCACGCGGCGCGGCCTGAGCGGCATCAGGAGCCGGGCGAGGGCGCCTTCTTCGCTGCCTGCCACAGCGCTTCCATCTCGTCGAGGCCGGCGTCGGCCGGTGCCCGCCCCTGTTCGGCCAGCCGGTCCTCGATAAAGCCGAAGCGGTCGACGAATTTCTGGTTGGTGCCGCGCAGCGCCGCCTCCGGATCGACGCCGAGATGGCGGGCGAGATTGGCCATGGCGAACAGCAGATCACCGACCTCGCCGGCCGCAGCCGCGCGATCACCGGCGGCGATCTCGACTTCCACCTCGTCGATTTCCTCGCGGATCTTGTCGAGCACAAGCTGCGTCTGCGGCCAGTCGAAGCCGACCTTGGCGGCCTTGGTCTGGAGCTTGACCGCGCGGGTGAGGGCAGGCGCGCCGGAGGCCACGCCATCCAGCACCCGGCCCGCCTCTGGCTCCGGTGGCAGGCCGTGCCGGCGGCGGCGCTCGGCCTTGGCGGCCTTTTCGCCGGCCTTGATCTCGTCCCACGCTGCATTGACGGCGGCCACGTCGCGCCCGCGCACATCGCCGAAGACGTGGGGATGGCGGCGGATCATCTTGGCGGTGACGGCGGCGACGACATCGCCGAAATCGAACGCACCTTGCTCCTGCGCCATCCGGGCGTGGAACACGACCTGCAGCAGCAGATCGCCGAGTTCGTCGCACAGATCGTCGAGGTCGCCGCGCTGGATGGCGTCCGCCACTTCATAGGCTTCCTCGATGGTGTAGGGCGCGATGGAAGCGAAGTCCTGTTCCAGATCCCAGGGGCAGCCGGTGCCTGGCGTGCGCAGCGCCGCCATGATGTCCAGCAGGCGGGAGATGTCACGGGACGGTGTCATTTCCGAATATCCATGATTCGCAGAAGACATATTATGGAAAACATCGACACTCCCAGAATGACACCAGAATGACGAGAGCACTTTCGGTTCTCGGCATAACGCTTTGTCAGATGGTGATTTTCAGGCCGTCATACGCGGGACTGATGCCGTCCGGCAGATCGCGCGCCAAGGTCGCATAATCGAGATCGGTGTGCATGTTGGTCAACACCGCACGACGCGGCTTCATGCGCGCGATCCAGGCCAGCGCCTCGCTCAGCGAGAAATGCGTGGGATGCGGCGTGAGGCGCAGCGCGTCGATGATCCAGACGTCGAGCTCCTCCAGGAACGGCAGGCTTTCCTCCGGCAGGTCGTGCAGGTCGCTGGAATAGGCCAGCCCGGCGACGCGGAAGCCGTAGGATGAAATGCTGCCGTGGAACTGGCGGAACGCCCGCGCCTCGATCTGCCCGCCGGGTCCGTCAACGCGGATCGTGTCGCCGTGGTGGAAGCGGTGCTCGTTGAGGATCGGCGGATATTCGCTGCCGGGCGGCGTCTCGAAGCAATAGCCGAAGCGCTGGTGCAGGATTGCCGAGGTCTCGGCATCGACATGCATGTCGATGCGGCGGCGGTGCTGAATGGTCAGCGGCCGCAAATCGTCGATGCCATGCGTGTGGTCGGCGTGTTCGTGGGTGAGCAGGACGGCGTCGAGCCGATCGACCTGCGCGCCGAGCAGCTGTTCGCGCAGGTCCGGCGACGTATCGACCAGCACGCGGGTAGGGTGGGTGCCCTCCCCGTGCCGCTCGATCAGCATCGAGCAGCGGCGACGGCGGTTCTTCGGCTCGTTGGGGTCGCAGGCGCCCCACCCCTGCCCGACGCGCGGCACCCCACCGGAAGAGCCGCAGCCGAGAATGGTGAAGGTGAAGGACATGCGCCGATTGAGCCTTGCGTCAGTGTGCCCGTGCGAACAGGCGGAAGAAGTTGTCGGTGGTCAGCGCGGCGATCTCGTCGGTCGACACGCCTCGTGCCTCTGCGAGTATACGGGCGGTCTCCACCACGTAGGAAGGCTCATTGCGCTTTCCGCGCCACGGATTCGGCGTGAGATAGGGGGCGTCGGTTTCCACCAGCACCCGGTCGGCGGGCAGGCTTGCCGCGATCTCGCGCAGCGGCGCACCGGACTTGAAGGTCAGGATGCCGGAGAAGGAGACGTAGCCGCCCAGCGCCACCGCACGACGGGCCAACTCGGGTCCCGCGGTGAAGCAATGCAGCACGAAGCCGAAGGCGCCCTTCCCGCTCTCATCTTCCAGGATCGCGGCGACGTCGTCATCGGCGTCGCGGGCATGGATGACCAGCGGCAGCCCGGTGCGGCGCGCCGCCTCGATATGCCGGCGGAAGCCGACATGCTGCGCCGCGCGCGGCGCGGTGTCGTAATGATAGTCGAGCCCGGCCTCGCCGATGGCGACCACCTTGGGATGGTCGGCCGCGCGCAGCAACTCGTCGAGGGTGACGTCTTCCTCCTCGCCGGCATTGTGCGGATGGGTGCCGACCGAGCAGAACACGTCGTCGAAGCGCTCGGCGATCGCCTTCACCTCGCCCGCCCGGCGGATGCGCGTACAGATCGTCACCATGCGGCCGACGCCGGCCGCGCGGGCACGGGCGACCACGTCATCGAGTTCCGCAGCGAAATCCGGAAAATCGAGATGGCAATGACTGTCGACGATCATGCCGGACCCGCCACTTCGGGTTCGACATAGCGCGGGAACACCGGGGCGGGCGGCGGCAGCGCCGTGCCGGCCTTCAGCCGTCCGGCCTCGGCCAGGCTCGTGAGGCTGCGCGCCTCCGCCGGCACCGCCAGCAGGTCCAGCAGCTTCGCGGCGCCGGCGGGCACGAAAGGCTGCGCCAGAATGCCGACCTGGCGGATCACCTCGGCCGTGGTCCACAGCACCGTGCCGAAACGCTCGGGATCGGTCTTACGCAGTTCCCACGGCGCGGCGCCGGCGAAATAGCGGTTGGCGTCGGCGACCACCGCCCAGATCTCGGCGAGCGCCTGATGCAGCAATTGCTGCTCCATGGCTGCCCTCACCTTCCCGCCCATGGCATCGGCGCTGGCGAGTATCTCCGCGTCGTCCGGCGCCAGCGGGCCCGGCGCAGGCAGCGTGCCGCCGAGATTCTTGGCGATCATCGACAGCGAGCGCTGGGCGAGGTTGCCGAGGTCGTTGGCAAGGTCGGCATTAGTGCGGGCGACGATGGCCTCGTGGCTGTAGGAGCCGTCCTGGCCGAACGGAATCTCCCGCAGCAGGAAATAGCGCAGCGCGTCGACGCCATAGGCATTGGCGAGGTCGAACGGGTCGATCACGTTACCGACCGACTTCGACATCTTCTCCCCGCGATTGTGGATGAAGCCGTGCGCGAACACGGTCTTGGGCGGCTCCACACCGGCGGAGAGCAGGAAGGCTGGCCAGTACACCGCGTGGAAGCGGATGATGTCCTTGCCGATGATGTGCAGGTCGGCCGGCCAGAAGCGCTTGAAGCTCGCGCTGTCGGTGTCGGGGTAGCCGACGCCGGTGATGTAGTTGGTCAGCGCGTCGACCCACACATACATCACATGCTCGGGGTCGCCCGGCACCGGGATGCCCCAGGAGAAGGTGGTGCGGCTGATCGACAGGTCCTGCAACCCGCCTTTTACGAAGCTCAGCACTTCGTTGCGGCGGCTGTCCGGGCGGATGAAGTCCGGATGCGCCTCGTAATAGGCCAACAGCCGGTCCTGATAGGCCGACAGGCGGAAGAAATAGCTCTTCTCCTCGGTCCATTCGACCGGGGCGCCCTGCGGCCCGCGGCGCACGCCATCCTCGCCGACGACAGTCTCGTCCTCGGCGATATAGGCCTCGTCGCGCACCGAATACCAGCCGGAATAGGCGCTGAGATAGATGTCGCCGGCCTCGACCATGCGCTGCCAGATCGCCTGGCTGGAGGCGATGTGATCCTCGTCCGTGGTGCGGATGAAACGGTCGTACGCGACTCCGAGGAGCGCATCCATCTGCTTGAAGCGGGTCGCGTTCTTCGTCGCCCATTCGAGCGGCGTGAGACCCTGCTTTTCCGCCGTCTGCGCCATCTTCAGGCCGTGCTCGTCGGTGCCGGTCAGGAAGAACACGTCGAAGCCGTCGAGCTTCTTGAAGCGCGCCAGAGCGTCGGCGGCGATCTTCTCATAGGCGTGGCCGACATGCGGCGCGCCGTTGGGATAATCGATGGCGGTGGTGATGTAGAAGGCAGGTTTCACGCGGGTCATTCCTGCGGCAAAGCCGGTCTGCGGCGCGCTCAGGGCCGCACGGCCTCGTCGAGCGTCGCGAATATCCGGAAGACGAAGGTCTTGCGGTCGAGATTGTACACGTCGGCGTCAACCGCGGCGCGCCGCACCTTCTCCCACACCTCCGGAAGCCGTGCAAGGCGCACCGATACCGTCTGGCGTCGTCCGGTGGCGTGGTCGGAAATCCAGTTTTCGACCGTGGAAACGAAGTTGTCGAACGCCCCTCCCCGGTCGCCCTGGAGGCGTTCGCCGAGGCTGTGCAGCGCTTTCGGATCGACATTCGGAAGCGTCCCGAGCAGCTCGGCCGTCGCCTTGCGGATCGCCAGCCCGTCGCCGGAAAGCAGCGCCAGCGCCTCGCGCACGCTGCCGCCTGAGGCCTCCGCCGCCTCGGTGAAGCGGGTGCGGTCGAGGCCGGGCATGGTCGCTGCCAGTCCCTCCAGCGCGGCGACGACTTCCCCGGTCGACAGCGCACGCAACGGCACCATCCGGCAGCGCGAGCGGATAGTCGGCAGCAGCCGGCCCGGCGCGTGGCTGACCAGCAGGAACAGCGCGCGCGCCGGCGGTTCCTCCAGCGTCTTCAGCAGAGCGTTGGCGCCTTGCGCGTTCATCTCGTCGAGCGTGTCGACGATGCAGACCCGCCAGCCGCCAAGCGCCGCCGTCGAACCGAAGAAGCTGCGCACCTTGCGCACGGTTTCCGCCGGAATCATCGTCGGCAGCTTGCCGCTGTCGTTCGGCGTGCGGCGCAGCACGAGCAGATCCGGATGCGACAGCGCCGATACCTGCCGCGCGGCCGGATGGGACGGATCGACCGCCAGGCTGTGGCCCGGCGCGGTGCCGCCCGCCAGCACGAAGCGCGCCACGGCATAGGCGAAGGTCGCCTTGCCGATGCCTTCGGGGCCGCCAATGAGCAGGGCATGCGGCAGGCGCCCGGCGCTCCAGGCCTCGCGCACGCTCTCCTGCGCCTCGGCATGGCCGACGAGATGCTGGATTTCGCGTGGTGCGGGTGCCGATCCGAAACGGTCGCCTTCCAGAACCTGTTCGCTCATGCGCGCACCGCCTTGCGGCGCGGCTTCGGCAGCGCAAGGCGCGCGCTGACAGCCTGCCAGACCGCCTCCGCGACCCGCTCCGGTGGCGCTCCTCCGTCGACGACCACGCAACGCTCGGGTTCACGCGCGGCGATGTCGAGAAAGGCCGCACGCAGGTTCCGATGGAAGGTCAGGTCTTCGCTCTCGAAACGGTCGGCCCGAGCGCCGGAGCGGGCCGCCGCGCGGGCGAGCCCTTCCTCGGCGGGAATATCGAGCAGGATGGTGAGGTCGGGCCGCGTCAGTCCCACGGTTGCGGCTTCGAGCGCGTCGAGCAGCATGGCAGATACCTGACCCTGTGCACCCTGATAGGCACGGGTCGAATCAGCGAAGCGGTCGGAAATGACCCAGGCACCGCGGGCCAGGGCGGGCCGAATGGTGACGTCGAGATGGTCGGCGCGCGCCGCAGCGAACAGCGTGGCCTCCGCCAGCGGGCCGAGCGGCTTGGCAACGCCGGCCAGCAGGACATGGCGGATGACCTCCGCGCCCGGCGAGCCACCGGGTTCGCGTGTCGTCACCACCTCGAGACCGCGTTCGGCCAGACGCTCGGCGAGGCGGCGCACCTGCGTCGACTTGCCGGCGCCCTCGCCTCCCTCGAAGGTGATGAAACGCCCCGAGCCGGCAGACGACCCTGGAGTGGCGGAGATGGCGTTGCGGGGTGGCATGATTGCTGCGTCAGCCCGTCGCGGCGCTCAGCCGTGCCGCGATCTTGGCGTAGCCATCACGCAGCAGGCCGACCACCAATTCGTAGGCTCCGTCCATCGCCCGCCGCCAGAGCGGCCCCTCTGCGACCGATTCCGCAGCAACCAGTGGCACTTCCAGCGCGATCTGGTCGCCGCGGGAAATCTCCAGCCGGGCGAGTTCGGCGCCCTTCTGCACCGGGGCATGGATAGGCCCCTCATAGCGGATGCGGGCAGTGATGCGCTCGTCGCCGTTGCGTGGCACCAGCAGCTTGATCGCGCTCGTGCCGGTGAGCGGCACGCCGCCGCTCTGACCGCCATAGAGCGTCGCCTCGCCGACGATCTGGCCGGCTTCGAACAGCGGACGGGATTCGAAGGAGCGGAAGCCCCATTCGAGCAGCTTACGGGCGTCCTCCGCCCTCTCCTTCTCGGTCTTGGAGCCGAGAATGACCACGATGAGGCGCTGGTCGCCCTGAACCGCCGACCCGACGAGATTGAACCCCGCCTCCTTGAGATAGCCGGTCTGGAAGCCGTCCGCCCCCAGGCTCATGCCGAGCAGCGGGTTGCGATTGCTCTGCCGGATCTTGTTCCAGAGGAAATCCGGCTCGCTGTAGATCTTGTAGAGATCGGGGTAGGTGCGAATGATGAAGCTTGCGAGCTTCGCCAGATCGCGCGCCGTCGTCTTCTGGTCCGGATCCGACAGACCGTTCGAATTGTGGAAGCTCGACCCGGTCATGCCGATGCGCTTGGCTTCCTCGTTCATCTTGACCGAAAAGCCCAGCTCATTGCCGGCGATGCCTTCGGCCAGGATGATCGTCGCGTCATTGCCCGACGGAATGATGGCGCCGCGCAACAGGTCGCTGACCTTGATCGAGGTGTTCAGCCCGGCGAACATCGTCGCCCCGCCGGACGGCGCGCCACCCCGGCGCCAGGCATATTCGCTGACTTTGAATTCGGTATCCGGCGAAAGGCGACCTTCCTCGATCTCGCGGAAAACCACCGCCACCGCCATCATCTTGGCGATGCTGCCGGGGAAATTGGGGGTATCGGCCGCGCGCTCGTACAGCACGGTCCCGCTGTCGTAATCCAGCAGGATGGCCTGGGGCGCGGCGATGGTCGGGGCCTGGGATCGTGCCGCAATCGGCGCGAAAATGGCGATAAACGCCAGCGCCGCCAAGCCGTTCTTGAGCCTGTCGACCGGTCGCCTGCTCCGCTGGGATTGTCCTGCGCGCGCCATCGTCAAACGACCCTCCTGCACAAAGGGAGAGTTACCAGCCGTCGGCACGCACGGCAATGCAGCAATGGGGCGGTCAGTAAAGTCCGCGACCGGTGTCGACCGGCGTAGAGCTTCCCGAGGCAGCATAGCCCATCACCGGCTGAGCGCCGACGATCCAGCCGGTCGGCGCCGCATCCGCCTGACCGACGATCGGGGCCGGCAGCGGTACCGCGCGGACCGGAGCGACCGGCTGGGCGCTGGCGACTTTCACGCCATAGGGTTGCGTGCTGGCGCTCTGGACTGGGCGGGGCTTGGCCGGGGCAGCGGGGCGTGGGGTCGCAGCGACGCGAACCGGCGCGATGGGCGCGGGAGCGAGAGTCTCCGGCTCGACCGGGGCCTGCGCCACGTCCATCTCCGGCGTATCGCCGAGATCGAAGGGACGGCTTGGCGGCAGCGGGACATTGGCGGCCGCAACAGCCGCACCCGCGCGGATCGGCACCGGCGCGGCGGAGGCCAACATGACGGTGGGCGCGGGAGCGCCGTTCTGGCGTAGCGTTGCCGCCAGCTGGATGTCGTCGGAGCCTTCGAGCGGCGCGCGGCCGACATATTCGACCCGCACGCGCGCCGTGCCCTTGCCCTTGAAGCCGAGCAGATCGGCGGCGCGCTGCGAAACGTCGATCAGCCGGTTGCCGTGATAGGGGCCGCGATCATTGACGCGCACCACCATGGAGCGGCCATTGCTGACATTCGTCACCCGCACATAGGACGGCATGGGCAGTGTCGGATGCGCGGCGGCGATGGAATGCATGTCGAAGATTTCGCCATTGGCCGTCAGGCGGCCATGGAAATCGTCGCCGTACCAGGAAGCGAGGCCCTCGGCCTTGTAGTTGGTCGGCTCAGTCGGAACATAGGTCTTGCCGGCGACCACATAGGGCTTGCCGACGCGATAGGTGCCGCCGCCCTTGGGAACCGGCTGACCCATGGCGATCACGCGCGGGCTGGCGGACACGCCGTATTTCGGATCGATCCTGCTGGAGAGCTTCTCCGAGCCGGTGCAGTTCGCCACGAGGAGACCGACACCGCAAAGCGCGACGACGCGACCGACGACAGCGAGACCCTGGCGCGCCGGCAGGCCGGCAGCTCGAGCTTCAGCAGGATTCGTCCCCATGCACCCCGACCACTCTGTGAGCACCTTGCCCCGCCATCGCGCCAGTCTCGGCACGTTCGGCAGGGATCGGCGCACCTCACCCGAAATTACGGGAAGTCTACCCCGCAATCCCACTCTCCGTCTCCCAAGAGGCTGTGGGAGTAGGGCAAAAATGCGGCGAACATTACATTATGGTAAAGGAAGGGTAAGCGACGAAGCGGTATGCAGAATCCCTCGGAGGTACGCCGAGGTTGGTCAAATTCCGGCCATCATGACCGTAGCGCGGACGCCGGAGACTGCCGGTAGGCCAGCATCGCCGGTACGCTGGCGACGATGGCGGTCGTGCCAAGCAGGACCGCCAGACGGACGAGATCGTCGGTGGCGAAGGAGACCGGCAGGGCAAACCCGCTGGCCGCGCTGAAGAGGGAAGAAAGCGCCCGCGCGCCGATATAGCCGAGACCGAATCCGCCGAGCAGCCCGATTCCGGCGATCAGCAGCACTTCTCCCCAGACGATGCTGAAGATGGCAAGGCGGGGGGCACCAAGAGCGCGCAAGGCGCCGATCTGCCGGCGCCGCTGCACGACATGGACCGTCACCACCAGCAGGATCGCCGCGCCGACCAGCGCCTGCGCACCGGCGGCAACGATGGACAGGATGGTGCGCACATCGCCCAGCGTCGCGTAGAGCCGCGTCAGTACCTCGCCGGGGAACACCGCCAGCGTATGGTCGGAGCGGTATTGCTGGCGCAGCTTGTAGGCGTCCGCGATCGTCCGCGGCTTGACGATGATCGCGGGCACGCCCGGCGCGGCGGGATCGGCGATGCTGCCGGCGCTCAGCGGCGCGTCGAGGGCATGGGCATCCTCGTCGTGAACGCCCTCCGCCTCACCGGCATGGGGCTCCCCTGCGTCGCCATTGTGCAGGAAGGGGTTCTCGGCTCCCGCCACGGCGGCCTTCGGCTCGTCATGGTGATGGGCGAGCCATACGGTCTCGATCGGCACCAGCACCGCGCGGTCCCAGGCCGTGCCGGTCGGCGCCAGACGACCGACGACATTGTAGGTGATTTCGGTGTGCGTGCCGCCGGGCTCCCCCACTCGACCGTGCTGGGGATGGAATTGGTCTCCGAGGCGCATGCCGACGGCGGCGCCGATTACCGCCTCGCCGAGCCGGGCGAAGCCGCGTCCGTCCTTGAGGCCGCCCATGCCGTCGACCAGCGTCTGCGTGGTCCCGACGATCGGGTAGCTGTCGACGAAATCGCCGAAGCCGACCGGCGCCGCCCATCTGACGCGCGGATCGGCGACGAGGCCGGCAAGCACCGATCCGGGAACCAGCGGCAGCGGCGCCGCCTGTAGGAACACGGCGGAGAGCACCAGCTGGGTCTCGCTGCCGGGCGCGCCGATCACGAGATCGAAGGCATCGGCGGCGCGGGCACTGCCGAGCCGCAGCGCCCTCTCCTGCAAGGTGACGGCGACGCCGAGCGCGGTGGCGAGCGCGACGATGAGGATGATGGCGATGACGCCGGCCCAATGGCGCCGGAGGTCGGAGGCGATGAAGCGCAGCATCCGCTCAGTCCTTCAGCCGGCCGGCGTCGAGCCGAAGCACCCGGTCCAGCCGCTCGACGAGGCGCGCATCATGGCTGGCGACCAGCAGGGTCGCGCCAGCCTCGCGCGCCAGTTCGACCAGCAGGATGGAAACCAGCCCGCCCGCTTCGGCGTCGAGGCTGGCGGTCGGCTCGTCCGCCACGATGATGCCGGGCCGCGCCGCCAGCGCCCGCGCGACCGCGACGCGCTGCATCTGCCCGCGTGACATGGTTTCGATCGGCTGGTCGAGCCGGGTGATGCCGACGCGCTCCAGCAGCCTTCCCGCTTCCTCGCGCGCGCCGGGCGGCAGCCGCAGACGCGCGAGGCGTCGCGGCAGCAGCACATTGTCGAGCGCCGACAGGCCGGGGAACAGATGGAAGTCCTGCATCACCAGCCCGACATGGGCGGCGCGCCAGCGATCGCGGGCACCTTCGGTCAGTTGCGCGAGGTCGGTGCCATCCCACGTCACGCTCCCCTGCCCCGCGCGTTCGAGGCCGGTGAGGAGGTTGATCAGGGTGGTCTTGCCGGAGCCCGACGGACCGGTCAGTGCGATCAGCTCGCCGGCGGCGATGTCGAGCGCCTCTATGGCGAGCGCGGGCGTGTCGAGGCCGGCGAAACGCTGCTCGACACGGCGCAGACGCAGCGCGCTTCCGTTCTCACGCGGCATGGAAATTCGCGCCGACAATGCGCAGCAGGCTGACGAAGCCGGTGGCCGGATCGGTCCAGGAGCCCACCTCCAGCGTGCCGCGCACCTCGATCAGGGCGTTGGCCTGCTCGAAGGTCTGCGCGGCGTCGAGGCGGATGACGACGATGTTGTCGGGCCAGTCCGAATCGGACGAGCAGAACGGACAGATCGACATGGGGATTTCGGTCAGTACGAAGAAATCGGCCTCGGCCTTCAGTGGCGGGGCCATGTAGCCACGCATGCTCACTTGCTTGCCGGCCAGTCCTTTCACCTTGTCGGAGAAGGAAAGGCCCAGCACGCTCACCTTGCCGTAGAGCTCGTCGAAATCGAGCATGGTCGCCGCGAGGGCGGGGTGAACGGCAAGCGCGATCCCCGGCAGGCTCAGCGTGCCGTAAAGGGCGCCAAGCAGGGTGTCTCGTCGCGAGACTGGCGGCATCGTCATCGTCTCCTCAAAGCACGTTCGACCCGGGCGTTGCCGCCCGGGCCAATCGTCGTGTCAGAGCCGGGTACTCGGCCTCACTCACTTCTTGGCAGTGGGAACGGCAAGCGCCTCGACCAGAACACGGTAGACGTCGCTCTGCTCCATGTAGCCCTTGAAGCCGTCAGCGCCGGGCCCGACCGCCTGCAGGACAACGTCGTCCACCGCGTGGACTGCCGTGTCGGAAGAGCGCGGGATGTTGCCAATGCGCAGAACCGCACCGGGCACGTCCTTGTAACGCTCATTGGCGACGTATTCCTTCTTCTCATTCTGCACCGCCGGCTCGAACGGACCGTCCATCTTCGGGCGGAAGGTCTCGTAATAGTCGGGGAAGTTGCCGGAGAAGATGGCGAGGCGGCGGGAGACGTCGATCCGGTCGGGATAGCCGTCACCGTTCTTGTCCTCATAGTTCGGGAAGCCGGCATCGGCATAGACGCCGACCTTCTCGCGCATTTCCGTGCCCGGCTTGTCGTCGTCGATTGTACCAATGACGGAGACGCCATGGGTGTGATCGCCGGTCACGACGATCAGCGTGTCGGGATGGGTCTTTACGAATTCCTGGGCGAGGCCAATGGCCTTATCGAACTCGATGGTCTCGACCAGAGCGCGATCCCAGTCCATCGGGTGGGACATCTTGTCGACGGAGGAGCCTTCCACCATCAGGAAGAAGCCTTCCGGATTCTTCGAAAGCTGGTCCAGCGCGACCTTGGTCATCTCGACCAGGCCCGGCTGGTTGGGGAACTTCGACACTGTGCCCTTCTTCAGGAAGTCGCGGTCGAGTTCGGTGTCGAGATTGCCGGTATGGAACAGGCCGAGAATCTTGCCGGAATTGCTGCCGGCCGCGGTGGCCAGCTCGGCCTTGTCGGTGGCGAGGGAATAGCCCGCCTCGCGGAACAGCGCGATGTAGTCCTTCTCGTCCTTGCGCTTGGAGCCGGGCGTCGCCTTGGGCAGGAAATAGGCCGAGCCGCCGCCGAGGATGATCTCGGGCTTCACCTCGAACAGCTGGTCGACCATCGCCGCCTTCTCCGCGCGGGCGCGGGTGTGGCCGATCACGGCGGCCGGCGTCGCGTCCTCGACTTCGGAGGTGACGACGAGACCGATCGACTTCTTGCCGGTGCGGCGCAGCGCTTCGGCGATGTTCTCGACGCGCGGATCGTCGAAGACGTCCTTGGTGCGGTCGGCATAGACGCCGATGGCGTTCACCGCCGTCTTGTGCCCGGTCATATAGGCCGACATGGTGTTGGCGCTGTCGGTGGCGATGGCATTGGTGGCCGACGTGCCGATGAAGGCGGCCGGCGGGATCGAATCCATGTTCAGGCGGCCGTCGGCCTTGCCCTCGTGCATGCCCTTCGACATGAGACGGGCGCCGGTGCGGTGCGCGACCGAGAGGCCGTCGCCGAGGAAGAAGATGACGTTCTTGGCCTTGGGCGTCGCCGGCGTGCCGTAGACTTCCCAGGTCACCGTCTTGGTCTCGTTGCCGGCCTTGGCCTCGACCTTATAGGTGCCGGGCGTGGCGATGCTGGCGGCGCGCAAGAGAACAGCGGAGGCGTCGACGCCCTTCTCCTTCTCGACGAACTCGGGAGCCTTGCCGAGAACCTTCTCGGCCGGCTCGCCATTGATCGTCACGGTGACGTCGGCGGGCTGCACGACGGCGTCGAACTCGACCTTCAGGTCGAAGGGCGAGCCGGCGAGGATGGTGGCGCGGTCGAGCGGATAGACCGTCGCCGCATCGGCCGCGGCGATCAGGCATGTGGTGGCAGCGAGGGCCGCGAGCAGTCTGCGCATCCCAGTATCTCCCCAAGGACGTGGATGGGCCTTCGGTAGTCCGGGCAGATGTCACTGCGATGACTGGGCGATCCCGACGCAGGTTCCCCCGCCGCCGATCCTTCGGTCAGGCGCGCGCCGCCGTCCGCTTCCCCTTCAGCACGGCGTCGAGGCTGAGAGGTCCGGGGCCGGCAACGGCGAGATAGAGGAAGATGAAGCAGAACAGAATGGCGGCGACGCCGCCATTCTGCGCCGGGAAGAAATTCTGCGGCGCATGGCGAAGGAAATAGGCGAAGGCCATCAGTCCGGAGAGCACGAAGGCCGACAGCCGCGACTGGAAACCGACCAGCAGGCTGAAGCCGAGCACCAGCTCAAGCACGCCGGCGGTCCAGGGCAGAGAGCCGACCGGAGGCACGGAAGGCGCGGCAGGAAAATAGAGCACCTTCTGTGTGCCGTAGCTGAACAGGACCAGGGCGGAAATGACGCGAAGCAGGCTGAGAAAATAGGGGCGGATCGCGTCGAGCGGCGGCATTGCGGGTGTCCATCGGCAGGAGGGGATAAGACACCCCTCGTAGCATTCGCCACCCTCCCCGCTCTACACAAGCCGGTGAGAGCGGATACGCCAATGGACGTAGCGCACAGGCACGCCGCCGCCAGGCGGAGGCTGCCATAGCGTGGCGTCGGTCAGATCTTGACGTCGCCGCCCGTACCGGTGCCGCTTCCCGGCGTCTGCGGCGCCGGGGTGGCGGAAGGGTCTTCGGCCGCAACGCCAGCCTTCGGCTTGTCCCGGCGGATGACGATATCGCCATTTTCCTGCACTTCCGGCATCGAATACGGAATGAAGCCGGAGATGTAGTCCAGGGCCTTCGTGGTCGCCTCGGAGAGCGTCTTCTCAATGCGGTCGAAGGTTGTCGGCGGTTCGGTTGACTGGCCGGTGGCCTGCGCGAGCGCGCCTTGCGAGGCGACCGCGAGTAGCAGGGAGGCGGCGAGGCCAATTGCGGCGGAGGACTTCGTGATCATGGTCGTTTTCCTCTTGAGGATGGCGCGGATGCTCAGTTGATTTTCAGCACCACGCGCTCGGAGCGCCGACGCATCCCGATAACGACGAGCAGCAGCAGGAAGATCCAGAAATTCAGCTTGTTGGCCAGCCAGCCGGCGTAGAAGAACAGATAGACGGTGGCATAGGCGCTCCAGCACAGGATCACGGCGTTGCGCAGGCCGTTCGCGAAGGCTCGCCGCGTGCGATAGGTCAGAATGGGGACATAGAACACCGCGCCGCCCAGCAACAGCACGGCGAGTCCGGCCAGCGTCGGCAGCCGGCCGGAGAATGGCCAGACCAGTATGGCGGAGAGGTCGAAGGCGAAGGGGTTCGCCGGCCCGGCGAGGAACTGGCCGAAGCTCATGTCCCAAGGGCCGCCCTTCCGGAAGATCTCGCCGGGATCCAGCAGGCCCCAATGGATATTCGTCCACAGGATGATGCCGCCCGCGAAGACGCCGACCGCCAATGAGAAGAGCTCGATGTAAGGGGTGGCCGGCAGCTGGCAGTCTTGCACGGCATTGATCGCCCGGCAGGTGGCGGCCAGCAGCGCGAACGGAAACACCAACAGCGCTGTTGCCTGGATCACCAGGCCGATGGCCGCTAGCGCGAGTTCGCTTCCCATGTCCCGTCCTGTTCGTGACGTTCAGCCGGTCCGTGGATCCGGCCAGCCCTGCGCGAGTGTCGCCGCTCGCGACGAACGGCTGGTGACGGCGATTTCAGAGCCGGCAGTTCTGCGACGGACCTTGCGCCGGGTCGACGCAATTACCGGGCATGGAGCGCGCCGGCGTCTCGGCATCGAAGGTACGGCCGATGATGTCAGTCGCCTTCAACACCGACCAAATTAGCATCAAAACCGCGATTAGGGCAATGATTCCAATGACTACGAAGCGCGCCCGGTAGAGGATCAGCACCACGGCGATCGCCAGCGGAAGCAGGACGAAGCCGACAACGAACAGCGTCTCTAGCATTCCGCCGGAATCCCGAAGCGATAGCCGGGCCGCATGTGCCCGTTCCTGCTCTCCTTAAGGCGGCATCCTGCCGAAGGAAAGGATGAAGCGGTGGCGGAGCTATTGCACCGCCACACCCGCGGTCTTGGCATCGAGCAGCTTGACCTTGTCGATATAGGCCTGGTCGATAGGCTCGAGTTCCAGCGCCCTGGCGGCGCTTTCCCGCGCCTTGTCGATCTGACCGGTGCGTTCGTAGAGGTCGGCGAGCTTGGCGTGGATCTTGGCGTCGTCCGGCTTGATATAGGCGGCGGCCTCGTACTGGATGATGGCGTCGTCATACAGGCCCTGCTCGGCCAGCATGTTGCCCCATACGGTGCGGGTGATGAGGTAATTGGGGTGGGACGCCACCGCGCGGGCGAAATAGGCGTCCGCTGCCGCGTAGTTCTTCTTGCCCGCATTGATGATGCCGAGGTTGATCAGCGGGTACAGGAAGTCGGGCTGCTGACGCAGAGAGCCTTCGAGAAGGCGGATCGCCGTTGCATATTCGGCCTCGCGCTGCTCCGGGGTCAGCGCCTTGTCGCGCTCGGCCTTGAGCATATGCATGCGCCCCTGCAGGCCGTAGACGAGGTAATGCTGCTCGGGCGGCTGGGTCTTCAGGAATTTGTCGATGGTGGCGTTGGTCTGCGGAAAGTCGTAATTGCCCGCCGCCAGTTCGGTGCGCCGATGATAGAGCGCGACGACATAGGGGCTGATATATTCGAGGGTCTCGACCGCGCCATCATGGATGAGCCCGTCCATGTCGTCGGCCTTGCCGGTCACGGTGATGAGCTTGACCGGCTCCTCTTCCTTCTTGGTGTAGATGCGCAGGATCAGCTTGGTATCGCCGCCGGCCTCGGTCACCTCACCGTTGATGTAGTACTTGATCATGCCGAGCACGTTGCGCGTGCCGTTGATCAGCAGGCCGACCTCGAAATAGTCCTCGAAGGCGCTGATGCCCTTCTCGACGCCGCCCTCGTCGATGTTGATGCCCTGAAGTTCGGAAGCCGCCGCAACGTTGAGTTCGCGCAACTCGTCGGTCAACTTGCGGGTGGCGACGGTCGAGGTGTAACCGCTCCATTCCCGTACCGTCGGTACGTAGACCTTCTCGATCACGATATCCTCGCCGACGAACAGAGCGGCGAGGAACACCATCGCCGCGCCGACGGCGGGTAAAGTGAATACGCCGAAATCCAGCATCTAAGCCCCCGCAAAATACAACAGCATATACCCGCTTACGTTGAGGTTCGGCTGAAATCCGCGCTCAGCCTGCTCTCGTCGCCGCGGCGATTTCCAGATTCTCTTCGTCTATCCCAAAGCGGTCCAGAATATCCCGGTACTCCCCCTCTCCGATAAGCGAGTGCCCGGCCCTGTGGAAGCTCTCGAACTCGGCGGACGTCGGGTAAGTGTTGGACTTTACCTTGGATTTTCGCTGGGGAACAGGTTCAATCGGCCGGTCGTCGTGAAGACTCTTAACGAGATCGGCGATCAGCCGGTTGCCGAGCAGATGGCTGTCGAGATTGTGGGCGAAGGCCGAGCGACCTGGCCGGATCGGCACGCGGCCCTCGGCGAGAATCGGCCCGCTGTCGATACCCTCGTCGATCACATGCAGCGAACAGCCCAGTTCGGTCTCGCCGGCCAGCATGGAGAAGAAATGCGGGTAGAGGCCGGCATAATGCGGCAGGGCGCCCGGATGTACGTTGACGGTGCCGTGGCGGCTTCGTACGCACAGATGGGGCGGGATCAGGAAGCTGAAGCGCGCCGAGACGATGAGGTCCGGCGCAAAGCTCGCGAGTGCGTCCGTCAGCGCCAGATCCTCGATATGGCGGGCGACGCCGATGTCGATGCCGTAGTGGCGGGCCAGCTGGTTTGGCGTCTTCAGGCGGCCAGCTGTCCCCTGCCCATTCTCCGCCTCCAGGCGGGGGAACAGGGTGCCGAACGGGAGATCGCGCTCGAGGTACTTCATGCGCGTGAGTTCGGGCACGGCGAGCTCAACGGGCCGTGTCCGTTCGGCCAGCACGACGCGCGGTTGGCAGTCCGGCAGAGTTGCCAGACGTTCCAGCAGGTCGTTGAGCATCACCGTCGAGGTGAGATCGCGCTTCGAGAGGATGAGAACCTTCATGGGCGCGACCCATCCGTTGCCATGCCGGCCGGCAGGTCCGGCTTGCCGGCCTTGATCACCTCGATCGCGTTCATGATCCCGAGCGGCGGGTAGATCTGCAGCTTGTGCGCGACCTCCATGTTGACCATGAGCGAGAACCGGCTCAGCGCCTCGACCGGGATGTCGCCAGGCCGCCGGCTCTCGACCAGAATCTGCTCGGCGCGCGTGCCGGTCAGCTGCCCGACCGAATAGTACCGGCTCACCAGGCCGAGCAGCGCGTCCGCCTCGACTACCGGAACCTCGCCTGCCGCCGCCACGGGAACACCCCGCGCCACCGCCGCGCGGGTGAAGGCAGCCCGGTTGTTGAGGATGAAGGAGCTGGAGCCGATATAGATCAGGTCCACCTTCTCATCGGCGAGGGCATCCACCACATCCGGCAGGCGCGCGGCGATCGGCTTGCCCGCTGCATCGGCTGGCACACGCTTGGCCACCACCTCGAAATCCATCTCGGCCGCTATGGCGCGGATCTTGTCGACGGAGCGGACCGCATTCACCTCGTCATCGTTATAGGCAACGCCGATGCGGCGAAACGGCAGATAGGAGCGGATCGCACGGATCTGCGTCTCCTCCGGCACGATGACCAGCGTCCCGGTGACATTGCGGCCCGGCCGGTCGAGCGTTTCGACCACCCGCGCGGCCACCGGATCCGTCACGATCATGAACAGCGTCGGAATATCGGTGAGGTATCGCGACGGATCGGGCTTGTCGAACTCGCCGACCATGCCGAGTGTCGCGGTCGTGCCCCAGGTCACCACAAGGTCGACCTTCCGCGCCCGCGCTTCCGCCACCAGGCTGGGAAACTTCAGGTTCAGCGTGCCGGCATGCCGGATCAGATACTCGACCGGCACGTTCCGGGACGCCAGATAGTCGCGAAACCCGCGGCAGGCATCCTCGCAGCCGCGCCATAGCACCATCATGATCTTGTAGGGCGGACGCTCGCTCGTTGCCGCGGGCGCTCGGACCGGCGCGAGAAACGCCAGCAGCAGAACGATCGCGGGGAGCCCGGCGATCCACCGCCTCATGCCCGCCTCCCCTTGCGGCTCGACCATTGCGCCAGCAGAAGCAGCGGTGCCGTCACCGCGATGAGGCCGCCAATGGCCATCAGCGCCGCGGTGTAGCCATAGCGGTAGGCCAGCGCGCCGACCAGCAGCGGGCCGAGCACGCTGCCGACCCGCTCGATCATGCGCAGTGCGCCGAGCACCGTGGTCTGCCCGACCTTGGCGATGTCCTCGGCGCAGATTTCCGGAACCAGCGCGATCTGCGGCGAGATGGAGATGGCATGGGCGACCGCCACCATGAGCACCGCCCCGGCCACGCCGTAGACATCGGCCCGCACCCAGAGAAGGAACATGGCAAGCCCCGAAAGCAGCGTGCCGAGGAACACCAGCGACCAGCTGTAGCCGTGCTGGTCGGCGAAGCGGCTCACCCACGGGCCGACAAAGACGATCACCAGGGAATAAAGGATCATCACCCGCGCCGTCTCTGCCTCGGAGACGTCGAGCCCGGCGAGATAGAGCGGCACGGCGTAGAACAGGAAGCCGGTGAGGACGATCTTGTTCGGCACCGCCGCGAACATGACGAGCGCGAGGAAGCGCGGATTGCGCAGCGCGATGCCGAGATCGGCGAGCCGGAAACGGCGGCTCTCCTCCGGCGCATCGGTGCGGGACATCATGCGTAGCGCCAGCAGCCCGGCGACAAGCGCAAGCACGGCGGCGCAGACGAACACGACGCGGTAGCCGGCCCGGTCCGCCAGGATGCCGCCGATGGCCGTGCCGCAAATGCTTGCCGACATCAGCACGGTGACGAAGACCGAGACGCCCTGCGTCCGCTCGCCTCGGCCGGTCACCTGCACGATGAAGCCCTGCGCCGCGATGGTGCACATGCCATAGCCGACGGCCCCGAGGGCACGGGCGACGACGAGTTCCAGCACGCTTCGCGCCGCCGCTGCGCCGAGGAAGCCGAGGATGGCGATGAGAAGGCCGGCCAGGAATATGCGGCGCGGGCCGTAGCGGTCGGACCAGGAGCCGGCGATCGGCGTCGCCAGCGCGAGCGTCGCCATATAGACCGAGATCGGCACGCTGATCAGCATCTGCGGCGACAGCCAGGACACATTGGCGTCCAGCGAAGCGATGTAGATCGGCAGGAAGGACTTCTGCAACTCCTCGGCCATGACGAAGACGAATAGCGGCAGCCGCACATCCGTCACACTCGCGCGCACGCCGAAGGTTTCCATCGGGCCCTGGGTGAGGCCGAATTTTTCGCCTATGGCGGCAACCCGCTCGCGCAGTCCGGGATTTCCCTCGCTGCTTTCCGCGAGGCGGCGGTAGCGCTCGTTGAGACCCTCGACCACCGCATTGAAGCGGCGCACGACCCGGCCGATCCCGTCATTGGCCCGATAGGCGATACGCCGGTGCAGGTTGCCCCTGGCGCCGTCCTCCACTGCATCGAACAGCTGGTTGAGCGGCGTCACCGTCCGCCCGGTCAGCAGCACCATTGCCATTTCGAAGGCGAGGAACAACGCCACCAGCAGCACGATGAACACGTCCTGGGCGAGTTCCTGAAACTGTCGGTCGACGAAACGGGCATCCAGCCCGACGGCGACGACGGCACCCGTCCCTGGGCCAGCCTCCGCACGGCTCAGCACGGCCTGCTCACCGTTTGTCTGCACGATCTCGTGGTCGATGCTGCCGAGCGAAAAGTTTCGTGCATCCTGACCGAGGCGTGCGGCTATGTCGCCGGCGGCGCTGCCGGATGAGAAGACCACCCGGCCGTCAGTGTCGAGCACGGCCGCATAGGCGATCTCGGCGTGCGCGGCCCGTAGCTGATCGAGATAGGCGGTCACGCCCACCAGCTTTTGCAGAGGAATGCCGTAGCCGAGCGCCCTCTCGACATCGAGCGTGGCGAGTTCGGCGACGGTGTCGGCCTTCTGGGTGATCTCCGGGATCAGCAGCGCCTCGAAAAGCCGATGCGTGCGGAACGACAGCAGCGCCGCAGCGGCGATGACGAGCGCCAGCGTCAGCAGCAGGATGCGCGTGCGCATGCGCGCGACGTCGGTGGCGGCCAGCGCCTCGCTCATCGGCCCTCTCCAGCCACCGGGGCATCTTCTCGCGCGGGCGAGGATGCGGCGTCCGCCAGCTCGCGTTCAGCCAGCGCCAGTGCCCGGTCCGCCGTCGCGGCGGTGTGGCGAAAGGCGTCGGTGGGGCCGCGCAATGGCTCGGGCAGTTTCTGGTCCTTCGTCTCCGGTTGTCCTTCCTGATCGGGATCGAGCGCCACGCCGAGGCCGGTGAGCGTGCGGCGCATGCCGCGCGTGGCAATGAGGGCGAAGACCACCGCGATCAGCGCGAAGGCGGCGAAGACGGCCAGCGCCGTTGCCACCAGCCGCTCCCGCATCATGGCGATCTTTTGGTGCGCCTCAGTGGTCGAATAGACGATGGCGATGCCGCCGACGCCCTTCAGGAAGCTCGAATCGAGACGGGTTCCCGCGGTGGCCGGATCGGCGACGTCAATGTGCCATGTCGGCTCGCGCGATGCCGCCTGTCGCTCCAGCCACTCGGTCGGCGCCTGCTTGCCGACCAGTTCCGGCGAGGTGGAGTAGAGAATCCTCCCGGTGCCGCCGTCGAACAGTGAAATGTTCTCGACATAGGGATAGCGCGACTTGGCCTGGGCGAGGATTTCGGGTGCTGCCTGCAGGCCCTTCAGCTCAAGGCCGAGATTGAGCAACACCTCGACCGAATCGCGTGCCCATTGCGACACCAGCGCGATACGTCGGTCGGCCAGCTCGGTATAAGTGGTGAGGAACTTCGAGTAGTTGAGTAGCGTCGCCAGAACGAGAACGAAGGCGAGCGAAACCAGCAGCGCCAGCGTCACATGGCTGGTGGCGTGAAGCGAGGCGCGCACACCGCGAAAGAAACGCCTTATGGGTCTTTTGCGGTTCTGCGCGTTGTGTGGCACGTCCGCCCCGAGGTAGACCGACGCCAGCGGCCGCTTATAATGCGAACGATGCGCGCCATTGCGAGAGGCAATGAATAGCCGAACTCTAGGGAAACTCCAGCGAGAACAGGGGTTTCCCGTGAGTTCCCTCGGGATTTGTCGCGTTTTGGAAACAGGTCGTCGCGATGCATGAGTTTGGACTCATCGACTTCCTGCTGCGCTGGCTGACAGCGCAGACGCTGGTGCTCGGCACCTACAATCCCTATGCCCTCTCTTATTACCACTGGCTCAAGGACTATCCCGGCTTCGTTTCGCTGAAAATGCTGGTCGGCATCACGCTGCTGATCCTGCATGTGGTGGCGCTGCTCTCCAGCATGCGCTCGCTCGGTCTCATCGGCATCGGGCTGCTGACCGCGACCTTCGCCTCCGCCGCCTGGGTGCTGATCGACAACCAGCTGGTCTATGTCGAGGACCCGCGGGTGTTCACGCTGATCCTGCTGGTGATCCTCGGCAACATCTACGCCGCCGGCCTTTCCTGGTCGCATCTGCGCAACCGGCTCAGCGGACAGGTCGATTCGACGGACGTGACCTTCAACTCGCCGGTCTGAGATGGCCCGTCTCGACATCAACCCGCGGATAGACTTTCCCCGCCTGTTCCTGCGGCGCGGGCTGCTGGCGACGACGCTGGTGTTCGGCACCTACAATCCGAGCGGCTATTCCTATTACCACTGGCTCACGCAGAGCGACGGCTTCACCACGCCGAAGCTCTTTGTCGGCATAGCGCTGTTGACGGGACTGGTTGCCCTCGCCCGCATGGCGTTCCTCAGCATCGGCTATTTCGGCATCACTGCCCTGTCGGTCATGGTGCTGATGTCGCTGGCCGCTGGCGTCGGCCTGGGGTTCTTCGGCTTCGGCGACGTGCACGTCACGGCCTATTTCGTGCTGTTCTGGATCGCCATGGTGCTGGGCGTCGGCACCAGCTGGTCCTTCGTGCAGAAGCGCATTTCCGGCGAGCGCGACGTGCTTCGCACACCACCCTGAACGGCCTCTCAATGGTCGGCAGTGACGAACAGCGGCGGTGTACCCTCGGGATGGTCGCCCGGCTCATCGACCTCGATCGTGACATGGCCGATGCCGAAGCGCGTGAGGAGACGCGCGCGTACCGCGGCCTTCACCTGGCCGGCCGGGACGCCCGGCTTCAGCTCGAGATGGAACGAGGCCATCAGTTTCTCGCCGGTCAGACCCCAGACGTGGATATGGTGGACGCCGGCCACACCCTCGACGGCATCGATCTCCTGTGCGACGACGGGACCTTCCAGCCCCTCGGGCACGCCCTCCATCAATATATTGAAGGCGCTGGCGATGATCGACCAGGCGCTGCGCAGGATCAGCAGGCTGACGAAGACCGAGAGGATCGGATCGATCGGCATCCACCCGGTGGCCAGGATGATCAACGCGGCGGAGATCGCCGCCACCGATCCCAAGAGGTCGCCCATCACATGCAGCAGGGCGCTGCGCATGTTCACGTTGCGGCTGTCGCCGGCCCGCAGCACGAGGAAGCCGCCGATATTCACCAAGAGGCCGATGAAGGCGACGATCAGCATCGGCCCGCCCAGCACCTCGACGGGCTCGGCGAAACGCTGGACCGCCTCGTAGCAGACCCAGATGGCGATGAGGAACAGCGTCGCGCCATTGGCCAGCGCCGCCAGCACCTGGAAACGGTGATAGCCGAAGGTGCGCATCTCGTCGCTTGGCCGGCGGCTTAGCCTGAACGCCATCCAGGACAGGAACAGCGCAACCGTGTCGGACAGCATGTGGCCGGCGTCGGCGATCAGCGCGAGCGAGCCGGAAAGCCAGCCACCCGTCGCCTGCGCCACCATATAGACGGCTGTGAAGACCATCACCCAGAATACGCGGCGTTGACTGTCTTCGGTGACGCTCACGCCATGATCATGGCCGTCGCCCTGGCCGTGACCGGACGTATGGCTGCCCTCGGGGTGGTCATGTCGGGCATGATCGTGCGGCGGATGGGCGTCGCCCTTGGCGGTCATTGCGGCGATCCGTCTGGAGTGCGGGAGAGAACGGGCGGAACGACGCTGCCGGCCCGGCTCCGGAAGGAGTCGGGCCGGCAATCGGATCGGCCGAAGTGGATCAGTTGAGGCGAACAATGCCGCCCAGCGGGCTGGGCTTCAGCTCGGCCGCCGGGATCGAATCCGTGCAGAGCTGCTGGCGGAAGCTCAGATATTGCGCCCTCACGTCCTCGTAGCTTGGCACGCCCGTGGTGGTCACGGTCGGCAGGTTCGGCGTGGCGGGAGCCGCCGCCGCCGGGGGCGTCGTGGGCTTCGGCGCTGGCGTCACCACGATGGTCGTCTCCGCCGCCGGCAGCGGCAGATCGTTGGCGGCGGCGACAGCGCGGTCGGCCACCACATAGCCGAGCCCGTAATCATCGGCGATGCCGTAGGTCATGCCATAGACCGCCAACGTGCCGACGGCCTCGCGCGTGGTGCTCGGGCCCACGAAGGGCAGCACCACGAAGGGGCCGGGCGGCACGCCATAGCTGCACATAGTGGTGCCGAGATCTTCCGGACGCGACACCCAGCCCATGCGGGTCGCCACGTCGAACACGCCGCCGATGCCTGCGGTGCTGTTAATGGCAAAACGCCCGATGGAGACGCCGAGATTGGCGAAATCGCCCTGCAGGCCGCTGGAGAGCGCCGTCAGCGGCTCGCGCAGATTGGTGAAGACGTTGTCGACGCCGGTCTGCACCGATTCGGGAACCGCCGCCCGATAGGCGCCGATCACAGGCGCGGCGACCACGGCCACGAAGGCCGTGTTGAAGGCATAGGTCGCGCGGTTCAGTTGCTCGAGCGGGTCCCAGACCGAGGGGGCCGTGACCTGCGCCGAGGCCGGCACGGCCACCGATGCCAAAATCGCGCCGGCCAACGCCACTGGAAGGCACGTCCTTGAAGCCCGCATCATCTCGCCTCTCCTTCAAACGCTGCCGCCGGCATGGGCCGGATCGGTGAAGTGAAATAGGGGCGGCGTCGCCTCACGGCAGCACCGCATAAGAAATCGCCACGGCTCCCGCGGCGCCGATCGCTGTCGACAGCGAGCCGGAGGCGAGAAGGCCGAGCGTGAACGCGCCGCCCAATACCGCGGTTCCAACGAAAGCGTGCTGCAGGGCCGGATCGATGCCCCAGCCGGAATCCTCGGTGCCCTGCAGCCTCGCCTGCTCGTCGGCGGTCGCCAGCCGGGCGGGTTGACCGAAACCCACGCCGGGCGACAGGGCGGCCAGCTTGCCGATCGGCTCCGCCGCGACCGATACGGCTCCGGCGGGAAGCAGCAGCGCAACCGTCAGAAGTAGTATCGCCGGCCGCCTCATCCGCCCGCCTCCCCTAGCGAATCTGGTTCAGAAGGCTTGCGCCTTCCGTGACCACGCGCGCGCCGTCCGCCAGACCGGATTCGACGACCATCTGGTTGCCGGCGATGCGCGTCGCGCGCACCTGACGCGGCAGGAAGGTCTCCGCGCCGGTACGCTCCCACACGATGGAACGCCCGTCGGCGTCGCGGATGACGCTCGACGCGGGCACGGGAATGCCGGCGATGACACGGTTCTGCTGCACGATGACGGTCACCGGCTTGCCGACCGACAGCCCTTCATGGGCGCCGACGACCCGGAATCGCAGCGGGATGGCCTGGTTGCTCAGGGTCAAGCCGCCGCCGATGAATTCGAGCTTGAACGAGCGCCCGTCACCCGTCACGGCGGTCGCGGCACGCACGCCCTCGGCGATCGAGGGATCATAGGCCGCCGCCTCGACCCACAGCGCGTCGGGATCGACGATCTCGAACACGATCTGGCCCTGGCTGACCGTGCCGCCGACGACGGCGGACACCTTGGAGATCACGCCGTCGGCGGTCGAGCGCAGGCTCTCCCGACGGTCGAGCGCGGTCTGCAGCGACACCAGCTCGCGCCGGTAGCCGTCGATCTGGACTTTCAGCGCCTCGATCTTGTTGGTGCGGTAGCGCACGAACAGCACGTCGCCGAGGCGCTCCATCTGCTTTTCCGACAGCGAGATCTGGTTCGACAACTGCTGGATGCGTGCCTCGATCTGCGCCCGCTCCGAGACGGTCACGGTGGGCTGGAGATAGGCCAACAGGTCACCCCGGCGCACCCGCATGCCGAGATAGGGGAAGGTGCCCTGATTGGCTTCGATGATGCCGGCGAGCGAGGCGTTCACCGTGGTGCCGGTGGAGGGATCAGTGATGACATGGCCGGGAATCTCATAGGCCATCGCGACATCGGCGCTGCGTCCGACCTTCCAGCGTACGGAGAACACGCGCTGGGTCGACATGGGTAGGAAAGCGGTGCCATCGGGTCGGCGGTGGGGCGTATCGCGCAGAAGGTCGAGAGCCGCGCGCGGCTGAGCCTGGGGCGCGAGAGCGGGAATGGCTTCCGCCTCCCCCGCCGTCGCGGCGGCTTCCTGCGGCAGCGCGTCGTCGATGCCGTCCCGTGCCGCGGCACGGTCGATCATCTTGCCGGACGCGCCGACGCCATCGAGCAGCGAGGCGACGCGATAGCTTCCCGCTGACTTGGCTTCCTCCGCCAGAGCAAGCCGTGCCGGCACGCCCAGCTGCGTCTCGGCGCTGCTCATGAGGATCGGCATGATCGCGCCGGAGCCGCCCGCGCGGGCCATCGGCGCGCCGGCCGCCTCAGGCTGAGCCGGCGCCGTCGTCGCAGCCGGATCGCTCCCGGTGGGCGGATTAATGCCGAAATCGCCGCTTTCATTCTCGATGAAATAGCGCGCGACGTATTTCGTGCCGACTTCGGTGACGATGCCGGTGAAGGCAATCGACGCGGCAAAAACTAACGTGGTCACCACATAGTAGAACATGATCGATCCGGGCCGTCGTCGCGCGATTCACAGGCGCGCCGCATTATGATACCGTCGCGGCGGTTATTGCTTAATGATAGCATGCGGCCATCGCATTGCGAAATAGATCGCAGTGTTTCCAGCGCCTCTGACGCAGTGTTTCGCGGATTTTATGCAGAACCGCCGCATGGGCAGCCCGCGACATTTTCTTGCGGTTGTTTCCAGCTGCTGGCGCATCCCGCGAAGCCGGTGCGACAAGCTGCGATAGCGCTTGATATGAAGCCGGCAGTGAATATTGTCGGTGCTGGACCCTCGGATGTGGAATATCGATGAAACACGTCGTCTCGAAGCTGGCGGCTGCCCTGATCGTTGCTGGAGCCATGTCGTTCGCCGAGGCGCCCGTATTTGACAGCCCGGCGACGGCACAGGGGCTCCTGAGCGACATGGATTTTCGCGGGATCGACGCGCTGCGTGTCACTGCGAGCCCGATGACAGTCGAGTCGCTGGATTGCGGCATCGAGTCCTCGGGACTCGTGCGGGAGCTGCGCCGTCAGTTCGAATCGGAAGGCATGAAGTCCTCCGAATCGGATTCCGCGCTCGGCGTCATCACCGTGCTTTCCGCCCGCAACGGCGATACAGGCGTCTGCAATTCCACGCTGATGCTGGGCGCCTACAAGAAGGCGTCGTTCTTCGACAAGGATGTCGGCTGGATCCGCAGCGGCTATGTCGTGGTGTGGCAAAGCGCGGTGCTGGTGGTGTCGGCGGCGGAAACCCATCCCGTCCAGGTGCGCGACGCTCTCTCCCGTCTCGGTGCCGCTCTTCTCGGCGACTGGCGCAGCGCCAATCGCCCGACAGCGGCAACGGCCGTGCAGTAGGGCGCGGCCGTCGCGTCTCAATCAGCCGGTCAGTTGCCGTATATCCAGTTGCCGACATAGCCGCCGATCACCGCACCGACGGCGGAAATCGCTACCTGGCCGGTGGTAAAGGCATAGGTGGCCCCTGCTTCCATCGCCACGGTGCCGCCCGCGCTGGTAGCGGCGGCAGCCGCCGGCGTGGCCAGTCCCATGGTCAGCATGTTTGCGACCATGATGCCGCCGACGGCACCGACCGTGATCGCCGCGATCTGGTAGGGATCAAGTGCGTCCGGGTCGGTCGGCGCGGGAACGGTGCTCGACAGCGAGGTCGCCGGCGCGACTGTGGCGCTCGGCGTCGGCACGGTAGCCGGCGACGCGCTCTGCGCGGCGGCAGGAACGGCGAGAAGGCCGGGGCCGAACGCCAGCAGGCTCAAGGTCAGCACGAACTTACGCATTTCATCCCCCAGACCAAAGGCCGACCCGATCCAGCCGGCACGGGTAGCGACGTGGCTCAAACGTTCCGAAACGGCAACGGCAGAAGCGAAGTCGGCTTCTTCTCCCTGCCCACTTTATCATACCAGCCGCGCGACAGCATCCAGCTACGTTTGGGACGGAACTTGTTCTGCTCCATCACCTGCTTGACGTAGCGTTTGGCCTCATCCTCGGTCAGCACGCCGCCGGAAAGCTCATTGTAGAGCGCAGCGGCCTCCTTGAACTTCTTCTTGTCGATCTTCTTTCGCTTGCCGCCATACCGGTCGAGGATCGGCAGCATGCGGCTGTCGACCTCGCGCTCGAGCCGGATGCTCTGCTGCTGGGCGACGTAGAGAAGGATGCCGCGCGCTTCATAGGGATCGAGACCGAATTGCGAGATCCCCTGTTCCAGCAGGCGGCGCTCCTCAGCCTTGGAGACGAACGGGCGGTCCATGCCCGCCAGTTCGACATAACCCATGAACCGATCGCCTGCCGTGTCCTGCTTAGGCATTCCCCGCCCCGCTCCTGAAGACCGCCTCCGCCGGCGGCCTCCTCCCCAAGTAACAAACACCGAGCCGCCCGACGCGGGCGGCAGACGGACCTATATCATCGCCAGAACTGCATGATGGCGAAGAATGCGTGAGAAAGCAGCGTCAAGGATACGCCGATCACAATCGCCTTGGCGATGGCATTGTTGATCGATACCACGGACAACTTCGGGCGCAAGCCGATCAGGATCGCCGCGCCGCTGCCGAGCAGCGAACTGAGTGCGATCTTGGCGGCCACCCAGCCGAACTGTGCGTAAAGCGCGGGTCCTGCCTCGATCAGCCGGCGGAAATAGTTCTCCCGCCAGAACTCCACCGGCTGGTCGGGAAAGAACACTTCCCAGGTCAGCAGGGCCGCCCACGAGGCCGTCGCCATCGCCGCCACCGTGAGCAGCGCCAGCGACAGCGTGTTGGCCACCAGAATCGACACCACGAGATAGCGCAGACCCGGAATGGCGAGATTGCGCATCGCCGGCAATTGCGACGACAGCGTGCGGTTGCCGAGGTCGGCGCAGATCACCGCGCTGTTGCGCGCGACCACGAGGATCGAGGCGATGAGCGGCACCGAGATGGTGGTCTGCACGAAGCCGATGCCCGCCAGCGTTTCGTCATGCAGGATCGACTTCAGATAGCCGCCGAAGGCGTGATAGTTGAAACCGAACCACATCGACACGAAGCCTAGTATGGCACCGCCCAGGCCGAGATAGGCCAGCATGAAGGGCGAGGCGCAGAGCACCCAGAAATACTCGGCGAAGTAGCGGAAGAACCATCGCAGCGGATGCCCGGCGCGGGTCATGGTGTTCCAGGCCGCCGCGTGCGGCGGCGCCGCACTGCGCTCCGCCGCCGCCAGTACGCCCTCATCCTCAAGGTCGAGCCCCATCATGGCCCGCTCGATGGCGCTGATATTGGGGGGAACCTGTCGGATGGAGCGGCTGCGCGTGTCCAGCAGCAGCACCTTGTCGGCCAGCGGCAGCAGGTCGTCGACATGATGGGCGGCGATCAGCACCGGGGTGCCGCGCTCGGTGCAGATGTCCTTGATCAGGCCGGCGAGCCGGCGCGACGAGATGATGTCGAGGCCGGAGTTCGGCTCGTCGAGGATCAGGATGGGATGGCCGGCGATCAGCGTGCGGGCAATCGCCACGCGCTGCTTCTGGCCGCCGCTGCACGAGGCGATGGGCTGCTCGGGACGGATGTCGGCAAGCAGTGCAATGATCGGCCCCGTGTCGTAGGCCCTGGCCGATTCCGGTGCGTGATCGGCAGCGATGCGGACATTCTCGCCGGCGCTGAGGTCGTCGAACAGCGCATTGCCCTGGAAGACCAGCCCGCACATGTCGCTGCGGTTGGCCGACAGGTCGATCTCGCGCTCGCCATAGGAGAGATGGCCGGAGACCAGCCAGGCTCCGTCGCGCTCGTCGATCAGGCCGCAGAGCGTGTTGATGACGCTGGTCTTGCCGCTGCCGCTAGGACCGATGATCAGCACGAGCTCGCGCGCGCCCACCTCGAAATGCGCGTCGCGCACCAGCTCGACCCCCGTCGGAGTGGTGATCGTCAGACCCTGAACGCGCACGGATGGATCGCTCATGAGCCTTTTCCGGCACGCTCGAGGGTCACGGCGGTGTCGCCCTCCATGCGTTGGAAACGCTGGAGATCCTGCGGTGTGACCAGCAGGATAAGCGGTGTCCGGGAGGCAACGGCGAACGCCTTGAAGACATGGGCGGCCAGCGGGTTGAGGCTGCTTTCCGCCCCGAGACCGCCGAGATGCTGCGGCAAGGCGCCGGCGAGGCTGAACAGCGCGCTGGTGAAGGGGCGGAGCATGGCGCGCAGTCGGACGTCCCAGAACATCTGCGTCACCACCGCCGGCACGCGACGGTCACGCAGCAGGGAATCCATCGCCCCGATGACGATCCGCTCGGCGAGCTGGCGAGCCTCGGGCGTATCAAGCTGAGCCCGCCCGAAGTCGAGCAGTACCTGCTGCAGGCGAGGATCGGCCAGCGTCTCGGTCATTGCTTTTATAGCCGGCTCATAATTCAGCTCATAACCGAAGGGCACGCCGATGGCGTTCGCCCAGTTGGCGCGGATCATCTGCCAGATTGCAGCGGAGAGCCGGCTCACGAGAAGCGTCTGGACCTCGCCGCGCAGCGCCCGCCGCATGGCTGGCTCGGCGTTGGCCAGCAGCACCTCCAGCGCCTTTTGCGTGCGCGGATCGCGCCAGGCGCTGGAAACCGCGTCGGTGAGCATGGCCCGCAGCGCCGGACGGTACTCATTGGTGAAGACGTCGGAGGTGATGACGCGTTCCACGGCCTGCGCGGCCATGTCCTGCACCAGGCTGATGCGGTGGCGCAGCTCCGCCTGCGAGCTTTCCGACGCAGCAGCCCAGAGCACGCCAAGGCTTGGATCGGAGAGGATCGCCTCCGTGGCATCCGGGAATTCACCGGCGGTGCTGGGGAAGAGATTGACCCGTACGCGGCCGTCGGGGGCAAGCACGGCCGTTCCGTGCCGCACCACGCTATGGTCGGGCCGCATGACGAAGACCGGCACCGCACCGTTCCAGCGCAGCGTCTCCGTCGGCGGCTCGCGGAAATAGAGCACCGGCACATTGTTCTCGGCGTGCGGCAGCACGCGCCAAGCCGCGCCGAAGAAGCCGGCGATGATGAGGGCCGAGGCCAGCACGCCGCCGGTCCACTGCAGGCGCGGGCCGATCTGCGGCAGGCGCGGCAGGCTGAAGGAGCCCAGGTGCAGTCTCCTGGTCGTCACGCGCCGCTCCTCGTGAGTCTCAGGTTTGCAGCCGGCGGCTGAAGCACTAGATTTGTGCCCGTTGCCACGAGGAGAAGCCAGGCTTGCGCATCCGCCGACCCCGCCCGCGCAATTTCGGCCTCAACATGCTCACCACGCGCCTGTTGGGTGCGCTGTTCCTTGTGCTGTCGACCTATAATGCGAGCGGCTACTCGTTGCTGCACTGGGTCGGCGAGCGCTGGACGCAGGACTGGCTGGTGCAACTGCCGATCCTGTGCTTCTACGCCATTGTCTATGCACTGTTGCTGCGCGTGACGCTTCGCCAGCTGCGCGGGCCGGGGATCGCGCTGACCGTCGCCGCGCTCGGCGCCCTCGCCTATTTCCTGGTCGATGCCGGCATCGTGCCGTTGGAGGACAGCGCGGATCTGCTGCCGATCGCGCTGTACATGTTCGGCGGCCTGATCGCCGTCGGCATATGCTGGGCGTCGGCCTGGGTCATGCTCACCGGACAGGTGAGCGTCGATAATCTGAACGCCTGAGGTGATCACGCGGGACGCGACCTCAGCGCGAGAACAGCCGTGACGCCCGCGTAGATGGCGGCGGCGATTCCGGCCAGCAGCAAGCCGGACACCGCGGCGCGCGGCACGCCGGAAGAGCGCGCGGAGGCGACCTGCCCGGCGGTCTGCGGCAGAACGAGAGCAATCGTCTCCGTGCCCTCGCGGTCGCCGATCTTGTAGTTCAGCTCCAGCTCGTTGCGGCCTGCGGCCAGCATGACGTCGTCAGCGACATAGGTTCCGGGAGCGACCTCCTCGAAGGTCACGGGCGAAAAATCGATGGTCATTTCGATCGCCGCGCCACTGGTTGGCAGGCCATCGGAATAACGCTGGAGGAACAGCACCAGTTTGCCGCGATCATAGGCCAGCACAGCCTCCTGATTGCCGATGCGGGCCTCGGTGCGCGGGGCGACACTGATCGTGCGGGCGGCAGGACCGTGATTGTGGCCTTCCTCCGCCCGCGCCGGGCCGCTCGTTGTCACGACAAGGGCGCCGAGCAGCAGTCCGGCGCAGGCCCCCGCGAGAATTCTGTTGTAACCCAAAGCTTTACGCTCACCTTGACCCATGCTTCTCACCATATCCAGGGTCGCCTGCCGAAGGCCGCATCGACCTGGCCGTCGGTGCGGTACAGCGCCTCCTGCCGGCGACGGTCCGAACGGATGTCGTCGATCAGCCAGCGCCAGAAGCGCATCGGCCGGCTTTCATCGCGGGCGCTGCCGAGCAGGATCCGCATGACCGACATCGTGACCTGATGCTCGCGCTCATACTGGGCGCGCAGCCAGCGCTCGCGCTCCAGCGCCGCCTCGGCCTCCGTCAGCGGGCGCTCGGGAGCGCCCGGGCTCGACGAAATCGGCGCGTCGCCGAGGCCGGGTCGCGACGAGGCCGGCTGATCGGCAGAAGACTCAGGTGTCGCGTCGGTCATTGCGCAAGCGCCTCGGATGGCCGGCAGGTCAGGGGCGAGACCGGCCCCAACGTCACGGCACCGGACATCATGAACCCTTCCGGTGGAACGACAAGACGGACCTGCACGTGAGCGGGCTTTACGCCGCGCCACGCCGTTCCTATTCTTGCCATGCCCTGGAGTGAACCCATGTTTTATCTCGTCCCCGTCGCCATCATCGTCTTCGGCCTCGCGGCCGACCTTCTGGTCGAGATTTCGGCGGAACTCTCCAGCGAGATGATGCTGGAAGCCGATGCCGGCGTCTCGCCCCACGGTGCCCGCCTGGTCGGCGGAAACATCGTCGACATGCGGCCGGAGGCCTCCCTCTCCGCGACGGTTGCCGGCGCCAGCGGCGTCACGGCGCCGTAGCCTGCGGCACCGCGGCGGCGGGATCCGCCGGAGGCACCTCGGCCGGGTCGGCATTGGCCGGCAGCGCCGCGGGCGGCAAGGTCGCCGGGCCGCCGGCTGAAGGTTCAGCGCTGGCTTCCGGATTCGACAGCGAATCGCCTGCCGCGCCCGCCGGCATTTGCTTCGCCCGATCCCGCAGCCGATCGACGACGATCCGGGTCATCTCGGTGATCGCCGTCTCGCTGCGAAGATAGCTCCGCGCCGCATCGAGCCACGGTGCCATGAGATCGGCGGCGTGCGGATTGAGGTCGCGCAGCGCGTTCACCGCTCCAGCAACATCGCCGGCGATGAGGGCCGCGCTCGCCCGCGTCACGGCCAGATTGGCCATCTCAACCGAATGCGGCTCGGTCGCGAGCCCGACATAGCGGTTCACCAGCGACAGCCCGTACTGGTAGTAGCCACCGGTATCCCCGACGCGCAGCCCCGCTGCCGCGACGTAGGACGGGAAGACGCGGTAAAGCTCGGCGGCATTCGGCACCCCCGTACGCGCCGGTCCCATCAGTTCGGTGAGATAGCTCGAGAACGGGTCATTATTGCCGGCGATGGCGTAGACGTTCACCAGCTCGGCCTCGAACGGGCGGCCGGTATAGAAGGTCGTCCGCAGCTGTCCGAGCGCGACCGCAAAAAGCGGCGATGAAATGTCGACCGCCGGGTCGGTCCGCTGCGCGCTCTCGGCAACCGCGCCGGTCAGCGTGGCGATCTGCTCGGCCTGCTGGGCGAGGCGCTCCGTCGTGGTGCTCTGCTCGTCGAGCGTCTGCGCCATCTCGTTGTCGATCTTGCCGACCCGCTCGCCGACGACGCGCACCTCTCCCTCGACATGCGCGACCCGTTCGGTCAGCGGCACGATGCGGGGGTCCGACGCAACGGAGAGCTGCGGCGCGAGCCAGGCGATGGCGGCGGCGACAGCCGCGCCGGCGACAGCCCCGCCGGCAATTCCGGCCCAGGGGGGCAGTGCCCCACCTGCTGGCAGGCGCGGCTTGGTCGTAGGCGCCCCTGGGGCCGCCGGTTCGGCATGGGGTGCGTGCGCCTCGGTCGCCGGCGAGGACGGTGTCGATACCATTTCCGGGCCTTCGGATTGGGGCGCCTCGTCGGCGGGAGGTGATGATCTGTCGTCGCCGCTTTCACCCTGCCGCAGCCACTGCTCGATCGAGGACGCCGTGGACAGGCTGGCCTCGGCGGGCATGTCGTCCGTGCCCGCGCCTTCCGTGTCGCGCTGCACGAGCGTGGGCTTCGCCCCGATAGTCACCCGCTTGGCCGTCATATCCCCTGCTCCATGATCTCGGTGGTCAGAGCCGTAATTTCCCGCGCGGCCAGTCCCCGCCCGTCGAGCTCGCGCACGAGGCGGCCCGTCGCTACGCTTTCAGCAAAAGCAATACGCTGGCCAATCACGGCGTTGAGAGCCGGAATTTCACCGTTCAGCGCGCCGCGCACGTCGCGCCCGAGCACCGTGCCGGCGATGCTGCGATTGACGACGAAGGCGGCCTTCAGCGCCGGCTTGAAGATGCGTGCCTCATTGATCAGCGCGACGATTTCCATGCTGGCCCACAGGTCATAGGACGAGGGCTGCACCGGGATCAGAATGAGGTCGGAGGCGAGGATGGTGGAGCGTGCCAGCGCCGTGACACGCGGCGGCCCGTCGATAATGACGTGCTCGTGCGAGCGCGCCATGTCGGGCACTTCCTGATGCAACACCTCGCGTGCAAGCCCGACCACGCTGAACAGGCGTGGCAGGCCGGTTTGCGAGCGGGTTTGCGCCCAGTCCAACGCGGAGCCCTGCGGGTCTGCGTCGACGACCGCGACGCGGGCGCCGTTCGCCGCCAGTTCTCCGGCGATATGCGTCGCCAGCGTCGTCTTGCCGACGCCACCCTTCTGGTTGAGCAGGCCGATGATCATGACGGGATTCCCGTTGACGTGCCGGACATGGCTTGGGCCCTACGCAACTGCGCTGTGGCGGGAAGCGACAGCTGTTCCAGAGCAGTCGGCGCGAAACGCTGGAACAGCAGCGGCGTCAGCACCGTGTCGAGGATGGTGGCGCTCATCAATCCGCCGAAGATTACCACCGCCACCGGGTGAAGTATCTCCTTGCCGGCCTCGTCGGCGCCGAGCATCAGCGGGATCAGCGCGACGATGGCCGAGGTTGCCGTCATCAGCACGGGCACGAGGCGCTCATTGGCGCCGCGCACGATCAGGTGCTCGCCGAAGTGCTCGCCCTCATGTTCCATGAGGTGGATGTAATGGTTGATCTTGAGAATGCCGTTTCGGGTCGAGATACCCGCCAGCGTCACGAAGCCGACGATCGCGGCAATCGAAAGCTCGACGCCGCTGATCTTCAGCGCCAGCACGCTGCCAATCAGAGCCAGCGGCACATTGGCCATGATGATGGAGGCCAGCAGCATCGACTTGAAGCGGGCAAACAGGATGGAGAACACCAGCAGGAGCGAGATTAGCGACAGTCCCGCCAGCCGCAGCGTCGAGCGGGCCTGTTCGGCGAAGACGCCCTCGAAGGCGATGAAATAGCCCGGCGGCATCTTGATGTTGCGTATCATCTCGCCAATCTCGCCGGTGACGAGGTTGTCCGCTGTGCCGTCGCCATTGGCGGTGACGAGAATCCGGCGCTGGTTGTTCTCGCGCAGGATCTCGTTCGGTCCCGAGGTTTCCGACACCCTGGCGAGCGAGGACAGCGGCACCTGCCCCGCCGGCGTATCGATCAGCACCGAGCCGAGCTGGGCGGTCGAACGGTCGGAATCGCCCAGGCGCACCACCAGATCGAAATGCTTGATGCCGTCGATGATCTCGGTGATCTCCTCGCCATTGGTGAGCTGGGAGATGCGGCGCGCGAGCTCGCCCGGCTGCACACCGTAGAGCAGCGCGCGGTCGGGGTCGAAATGCACCTGGATCTGCGGCACCGGCACCTGGCGCTCGATGTTCACGTCGGTGAGGCCGGGAGTGGTCTTCAGCCATGCCTCGACGTCGCGGCCGATGGTACGCAGCGTATCGAGATCCGGACCGAAAATCTTTATGACGATCTGTGCCGAGACGCCGGTCAGTATGTGGTCGATGCGAAGCGCGATCGGCTGGCTGATGCTGAACGAGCCCGGCAGCCCGCCGAGCCTTGCGCGCACATCCGCCATGATGGCTGCCAGCGGGCGTTCGCCGCGGCGGAGCTCCAGCTCCAGTTCGGTGACGTTGACGCCGAGCGCGTGCTCATCCGCCTCGGAGCGGCCGGTGCGGCGGCCCACCTTCACGGCCTCGGGGATCGTCTCCAGCAGCTTCTCGGCGGTGGCCGCGATGCGGCTGGATTCCTCCAGCGAGACGCCGGGCTCCAGCACCATGGGGATAACGAGCGCGCCCTCGTTGAACTTAGGCAGGAAGGAGCGCGGCAGGGTCGGCACGATGGCGGCGGCGATCACCACGGCAACCGCGATGGTCGACAGGACGGGCAGCGGATGGCGCAGCACCCAGTGCAGCAGGCGCGCATTTGCTGCCTTCAACCGGCGCACCATGCCGTTGTCGTGTTCCTCGATGCCCTTGGTTTCCGGCAGCAGATAGGAGCACAGCACCGGTGTGAGCGTGATGGATACCACCAGGCTGGCGAGGATCGACACGATGTAGGCGATGCCAAGTGGCGCGAACAGCCGCCCTTCGATGCCCGGCAGGGCAAAGAGCGGCACGAACACCAGCACGATGATGGCGGTCGAATAGACAATGGAAGACCGCACTTCCTGCGAGGCGCTGGCGATGACCTCCAGCATCGGCGCCGGTATCGCCTTGTGGGCGTTCTCGCGCAGGCGACGGTAGATGTTCTCGACATCCACCACTGCGTCGTCGACCAGTTCGCCGATGGCGATGGCGAGGCCGCCCAGCGTCATGGTGTTGATGGTGAGCCCCATCCAGCGCAGCACGATGAAGGTGGTCAGCACCGAAACCGGGATCGCCACCAGCGAGATGGCGGTGGTACGCACGTTGAACAGGAACAGAAACAGCACCACGGCGACGGCGATGATGGCCTCGGTGAGGACCTGTTCGAGATTGCCGACCGCCGCGTGGATGAAGTCCGACTGGCGGAACAGATATTCGTTCACCACCGTTCCCGGCGGCATGGTGCGCTGCAATTCCGTCAGCACCCGCTCGATTTCGGCCGTCAGCTTCACTGTGTCGGCCTGCGGCTGCTTCATCACCGAGACGACGACGGCCTCGTTGCCCATCAGGCCGGCCGAGCCGCGCCGCTGCTTGGGCTGGAACGACACGTCGGCGAACTGGCGCAGCAGCACCGGCTGGCCGAGACGATGGTCGACGACGATGTTGCGCAGGTCCTCAAGGCTCTGGGTGCGGGCGAGGTTGCGGATGAGGAACTCCTGGTCGCCCTGGTTCACCACGCCGCCGCCGGCGTTCGAACCGAAGGCTTCCAGTGCAAGCCGCAGCTGGTCGATCGTCACCCCGAGCTGGCTCATACGCAGCATGTCCAGCGTCACCCGGTATTCCTTCACCAGGCCGCCAATGGGAACGACGCGGCTGACGCCGGGCACCGCCTTCAGGCGCTGGGCGACCGTCCAGTCGGCGAGCTCGCGCAGATCCATCGGCGAGAGCGTCGACGAGGAGATCGCCACCAGCATGATCTCGCCCATATAGGATGAGATCGGCGCGAGAACCGGACGAACCCCGACCGGCAGTTCCATCTGCACCGGGGCAAGACGTTCGGTGACGATCTGGCGGTCGACATAGATGTCGCCGTCCCAGCCGAACTCGACGAAGACGATGGACAGGCCGGTCGTCGAAGAGGAGCGCACGCGGGTGACGCCGCTGGCGCCCGCCATAGCGGACTCGATACGTGCCGAGACCTGCACCTCGACTTCTTCCGGCGCGAAGCCGGGCGCCTCGGTGACGATGGTGACGAGGCCCTTGTTGAGGTCCGGCAGCACGTCGATCGGCAGGTTGCCGAGCGAAATGCCACCATAGACCATCGCTCCGGCGAACAGCACGATCACCAGAAGCCTTGCCTTCAGGCTGATATTGACCAGGAAAGCGAACATGCGCCCCGCCCCGCTTTCCCTGCCCTACCCTGCGCTCTCGCCGGCGGCGTGGCCGCGAGGCGCGTGGCCGTGTGGGTGGCCATGTGAGGTGTGGCCGTGCGGCGTGTCGGCGGCTCCCGACGGCGAATGGCCGAAGCGGGCCAGCACGATGGCCGTGGCGAGCGCGACGCTCACCAGAGCGCAGACGATGGCCGCACCAGTGGAGATGTCGAGGACAGCCGAGGCGATCAGTCCGATCACATAGCCGGCCGTGCCGATGTTGAAAGCGATCATCAGCCGCCAGCGGCGCGGCGCGTGCTGCGTGGCGAGCGCCGGCACGATCAGCGAGGCGAAGACCAGAAGCACGCCGACAATCTGCACCGAGGCGGTAATGACCACGGCGAAGACTCCGTAGAACAGGATCCGTTCCTTGACGAGATCGCGCAGATACCACACCGCGAGCGCCACGGCCGAGATCAGCCCGAGCACGACGAGCTGGGTCTGCGACACCCAGAGAATCTGCCCGACCAGCAGTTCCTTGAGATATTCCGAGCCATTGGGGCTGTAGGACAGCAGCACGATCTGCAACGCCGCGGCGACGATGTAGAGCACGCCGATGATGGCCTCCTGGATTGCCGGGAAGCGTTTGTCGGTCCAGGTGAGCAGCAGCGAGCAGCCCACGGCCGCGCCGACCGCGCTGAGCTGCACGGCCCAGCCGGTGGTCGCACCGAGCATCAGGTTGCCGAATACCACGCCGAGCGCGGCGACCTGCGCCAGCGCGATATCGATGAAAATGATGCCGCGGCTCAGCACGATGGCACCGAGCGGCACGTGGGTGGCGAGAATAAGCAGCCCCGCGACCAGCGCGGGGCCAAGGATGTCGAGGCTAAGTGCGTTCACGACCGGCCAGTCCGTCCAGCAGGCGATCGACCGAATCCTTGTAGAGACCGAAGAGGTCGTTCGCCTCCGGCGTGCCGCCGACGGTGAAGGGCAGCTTCACCACCGGAATCTTGGCCTTCTCGCCGACATAGCGCGACGCGCCCGGATCTTCGTAAGGCGCATATACGATGAAGCGGATTTTCTGCTTCGGCACATCGTCGATGATCTCGGTGAGATGGGCGGGCCCGGGTGCCACGCCCGGTTCCGGCTCGACGGTTGCGGCGGTCTTCACGCCGAGCCACTTCAGCAGATAGACCGAATGGCCGTGCTGAACGGCGATGTTCACGCCCTTCAACGGCGCCGCCTTGCCCTGCAGCTCCTTCGTCAGAGCGGTGAGCTGGGCGATGAACTTCTTGGCGTTCTCGCCATAGACGTCCTTGCCTTCAGGATCGAGCGCGATCAGTCGTTTGGCGAGCTGGCCGGCGACGAGGCGGACATTGTTCGGGTCGCCCTGGATGTGGGGGTTGCCCTCGCCGTGCATGTGGCCCTTGTCGGCTTTCTTTTCGCCGTGGCCGTGATCATGCTCGTCCTGGTCGTCCTCGATCAGCTTCACGAACTCGCTGGCCATGAAGTGGCCGGGCTTGCCCTTGGTGATCTTGGCGTTGCCGGCGCGCTCGAGCATGGCCGGGAGCCAGCTGTCCTCCAGCCCCGCCCCGGTGCAGACGATAAGGTCCGCCTTGCCGAGCGCGGCGATGAGGCCGGGAGTCGGCTTCATGCTTTCGGGATTGTCGAGCGCGGAAGTCGCAAGCGTCACGTTGGTCAGGCGATCGCCACCGATCGCCTTCACCAGCGAGGCCCATTCCGGCACGCAGGCGAACACCTCGGGCGGCGCCGCCTTGGCTGCGGTTGTTCCGACCGTGAGAGCGAGCGCCGCGCCGACTAGCGCTGTCGCAACTGTCTTCATCCGTTCTATCCCCCGAAAGAACAACGCCCTCGCAAATGGCGCTGCGCCTCAATGAAGTCACGATTTCGCCTTGCCGCCAAACGGAAATGAGGCAATCCCGCACGTGCCCCTCCGCGGCCGACAGACGTCGAACTGCCGCGTCACATTAGTTGGAACGGCCCTCGATCAAAAGGACTTATCGTAATTGTGGCAAGTTTTGAGCAGGAAACAGCTTGAGATTGCGGCGTGGCGCCCTAGCGGAAGCCACGGCCGGGTGTTTAACGGTCCGGTTGCCGCTATTCGCCGGCCGGCGGTGGTATAATACTTCGAAAATCGTACTAAAAATCCACACGCCCTCAGCATTGCTTCGTTGGGGCTGGGGTATGCGATTCGCGTCGGGCGCCGTTTCTGCCGCGTCGCTCTAGCCGCCCTTGGGCCACGGGCTGAGCGGCTTCCATTCAGGCAGCGTCCAGCCCGGCACCGACCACATCTGCATTGGTGTCCGCGAGCTCCGGCCGCTCGGCGGGGGTGATGCAGAATCGGCCGACGTCACCGGCCTGTCAGCGGCCACGCTCTTGCGTGCGTCCAGAAAGGCCTGCGTCTGATCGAGGATGATGTCGCGAACGACCGGCGCCGTCGGCAACTGCGCATGGCTGACGAAGCGAGCACCGGAGGCCCAGGCATCAATATTGGTCGCGCCGCTCACATTGGCGAAGCCGGGACCATGAATGTTGATGCAGCGCGGCACCTTGCAGGCCGGCGGCGCCGGGGCGGCATCGATGGTTATGACGAGCGGCGCGGGCTTGAGCGCCCGAGCATAGCGCAACGCCGTCTCCCCGCCCATGGAGTGGCCAATGATGATGTCGGGCGCCACGCCATTGGTGCGGGTCATCAGGTGAGAATCGGTGAGTGTGCGGAACCCCTGCTGTTGCAGCGGGCGCGCGAGTGCCGACACGCCGACATAGTCGTTTTCGACATACACGCCGAGCCCGTCCAACAACAGAACGAGAGGGCGTGTCGCCTCGGGTGCGGTCTCGCCACCCTGGACCGTCGATTGTGCATGCGTCGCAGAAACAAGCGCAACGACGAAAGTCGCTGCGAAGGCTGCAGATACCAGTTTGCGCGTCGTCACTTAGCTCTCGATGCCTCGCCGCTCGCTCCGGCCGGGACCGGCCTCCGTTCAGGCAGGTAGCCATGCGGAGGACGGGAGGCAATTTCATGGCGGAACGGCGAAACCCGACAGCAAACAGGACCCGACCGCAAGCAGCATCGATCTGTCGAGCGATCCGGGGACAGGGATGCGTTCGCCGCCCTGCCCGGTCATGGCACTGGTCTCAAGCGGCGTGCCGCCAGCCGGGATGGTGCGGCTGTAGCCCACAGGCGACCGACCACGTCTCGAACGCGACCCAGGCATCGTGCTGCTGGTGGTCGTCGCGCGCGGCCTCCATCTGGGCGAGCAGCATCTCCGCGAAACGGCCGAGGCGGTCATGACGCAGCGAGCGGATCAGCCTGATCGCGCAGTCCAGAGTCGCGACCGGGATTTCCTCGTTCCCGACACGCAGGATCAGCGGCGAGGGTTGGAATGTGGTGGTGTGGTTTGACATGCTGGATCTCCCTATCGAAGCGGCGATTTTTATTGGGTGCTTCGCCTGGCCTGGCCGGCAGAGACTGCGATCATTGGAACGCTAGCAACGCGGCGTGGCATTAAAATGACACTGTCAAGGAAATTGATTCAGCGCTGATTTAAGATATACGGCCGGCTGCCCATCCGTTCAACACCTTTCGGTGATCGATGTTGATGTTCAACATGAAGAATATGGAACATCGTACATGGCATTTGGCATTCCAGTGAATTTCCTAGCACGCACGCCGCCGCCCGAATGGTCAAAGCAAATTCATCGTTCATATATCGCAATATGTAGACACGTGTTCAAAACTCTAAACGTATAAATGCCGTCACCCCAGCGCCATGTTCGTGGTATGCCAGAATCAAGACAGTTATTTGATTAAGATAAACATTATCTATACATCGGCAACGGTCAAAATTTTGCAGACGCGAGATGAAGATGTATTCATTGCTGCCATGCAGCAACGAATACATATTGCATCAACGCATGCGCATCATGTTACGTTAGGTTTGGACGGCACGAAGACCGTCTGAGGAGGAAACGCCATGAACATCCGTATCAAGGTCGCGGCGCTCGCCGCGGCGGTGAGCCTGCTCGGCTTCGCGCCGGCTATGGCGCAGGAAGAAGCGGCCCATGTGAAGCCGGCAACGGCTTATGTGAAGAAGAATATCGAGCCCTGGCTCAGCGATCCGGTGATCGTCGCCGCGGTCATCGAGTCCAACAAGCAGCACCGCCGGCTCATGCAGGAGGACATCGCCGCGCTCGACAAGGCATGGGTTGCCAAGGATCCGGCGCTGATCGACAGCATCCGGAAGAATAAGCTCTCCGAGTTCCTGATCCAGAAGAAGGAGGCTTCCGGCGGCGTCATCACCGAAGTCTTCGTCATGGACAATCGCGGCCTGAACGTCGGCCAGACCGACGGTACGTCGGATCTGTGGCAGGCCGACGAGGCCAAGTGGCAGAAGACCTACGCGGTCGGCCCCGGCACCATCTTCGTCGATAAGGTCGAGGAAGAGGACGGCAAGAAGATCGCCCAGGTCAGCGTGACCATCGCCGACAAGGACGGAGCGATCGGTGCCGCCACCTTCGGCATCGATGTGAGCAAGCTGAAGTAACACCGGTTCCGGTCGTCTCTCCCCGGATATCGGCGGGCGGCGAAAGCCGCCCTCTTTTTTCCGGTGGTCGCCGCCGCCGATGCGTCCACGTCGCATCGACCGTGCACTCGCGATGGTCTAAGTCTGCCTGGCCGGGCAGACCAAGGAGAGAAAGCCATGTTCCTCGCGATGAACCGCTTCAAGGTGAAACTCGGATCGGAAGCCGAGTTCGAGACCGTCTGGCGTGAGCGCGACAGCCACCTCAAGACTGTGCCGGGCTTCAAGGCCTTCAACCTGCTGCGCGGCCCTTCCAAGGACGACCACACGCTCTACGCCTCGCACTCGGTGTGGAACTCGCGCGCCGATTTCGAGGAATGGACCCGCTCGGAAGCCTTCCGCCTCGCCCATCGCAGCGCTGGCGGCAACAAGCCGCTCTATGTCGGCCATCCCGAGGTCGAGCTGTTCGACAGCGTCATCGCACTCGCGGTCGACGACAAGGCGGCCTGAGCGCGTCCGGCGCTTCACATGCAGGTCATGCAAGGCTGGGCGACGGGCTGCAGAGTTGACGGACGCCGCGGCGTGCCGTAACCGCTCGCGATCCTGAAAATCGCGGGTCCCGATCGCTCATGGCCGACATTGCGGCGTCCGACGCCTTTTCCTCCGTGCGCTCCGATGCGCCGCGCGTGTCCTTCGTGTCGCTGGGCTGCCCCAAGGCGCTGGTGGATTCCGAGCGCATCATCACCAGCCTGCGTTCGGAGGGCTATGAACTCTCGCGCCGTCACGAGGGCGCGGACGTCGTCATCGTCAACACCTGCGGCTTCCTCGACAGCGCCAAGGCCGAGAGCCTTGCCGCCATCGGCGATGCGCTTAAGGAAAACGGCAAGGTCATCGTCACCGGCTGCATGGGCGCCGAGCCGGAGCAGATCCGCTCCGCTTATCCCGGCGTGCTCGCCGTCACCGGGCCGCAGCAATATGAGAGCGTTCTGGCGGCTGTGCATGAGGCGGTGCCGCCCTCGCACGATCCCTTCGTCGATCTCGTGCCGCCGCAGGGCATCAAGCTCACGCCACGTCACTATGCCTATCTAAAGATTTCAGAGGGTTGCAACAATCGCTGCACCTTCTGCATCATCCCGAAGCTGCGTGGCGATCTCGTCAGCCGGCCCGCCGCCGACGTGCTGCGCGAAGCCGAGCGACTGGTGGCGGCCGGGGTGAAGGAGCTTCTGGTCATCTCGCAGGACACCTCGGCCTATGGCGTCGACGTGAAATACGCGGCGAGCCAGTGGAAGGACCGGGAGGTCCGCGCCCGCTTCCTCGATCTCGCCCGCGAGCTCGGCACGTTAGGGGCTTGGGTGCGCATGCACTATGTCTACCCCTACCCGCATGTCGACGAAGTGATCCAGCTGATGGCGGACGGCGTGATCCTTCCCTATCTCGACATTCCCTTCCAGCATTCCTCGCCGACCGTGCTGAAGCGCATGAAGCGCCCGGCCTCGAACGAGAAGACCCTCGCCCGCATCCTGAAATGGCGGCAGGACTGCCCGGAGTTGACGCTGCGCTCCACCTTCATCGTCGGTTTTCCCGGCGAGACCGACGCTGAGTTCGAGGAGCTGGTCTCCTTCCTCGACGAGGCCGAACTCGACCGCGTCGGCTGCTTCAAATATGAGCCCGTCGACGGCGCTCCGGCCAACGATCTTGGCGCGGCCGTGCCGGACGAGGTGAAGCAGGAGCGCTGGAACCGATTCATGGAGGTGCAGCAGCGCATCAGCGCGCGGCGCCTCAAGCGCAAGGTCGGCACGCGCCAGCAGGTGATCATCGATTCCGTCGGCCCGACCGTGGCCATCGGCCGCTCGAAGGCGGATGCGCCGGAAATCGACGGTGTGGTCCATGTCGCCTCGCGCCGGCCCCTGCGGGTCGGCGAGATCGCCACGGTGAAGATCGAGCGCGCCGACGCCTATGACCTTCACGGCACGGTAGTCGGCTTCTAGCTATCTTTCAGCGTCATCCCGGCTGGCCGGGATGACGCCCGAGAGGGTCGTCATTCCGCCCTCAACAAATCCCGCAGCGTCGCCTCGATCACCCGCGTCGCCGCGTCGAGATCGCGGATGCGCACATGCTCGTCCGCCGCATGCGCGTTCGCCTCGAGGATCGAGCGCGGTCCCGCACCATAGAGCACGGTCGGTATGCCGGCCGCGGTGTAGTGGCGGGCGTCGGTATAGAGCGGCACGGCGGTCGCCGACGGCGTCTCGCCCAGTATCTCGGCCGCGTGCTTCTGGAGCGGCTCGACCAGCCTCTCGGTGCCCGGCAGCGTGCGCAGCGGCTCGGCGAGGATGATCCGCCGGCACTCGATCTCGATGCCCTCGCGACCCGCCACGGTGGCCTCGATCAGCCGGGTCAGCTCCGCCTCGACGACAAGCCCATCCTCTTCCGGCGTGAGCCGGCGATCGATGCGCAGGCTGATGCGGTCGGGCACGACGTTGGTGTTGATGCCACCGGAGATCAGCCCGACCGTGATCTTCGGCGAGCCGATGCCCGGCGTCGGGCTGGTGAAGCCATAGAGCCGCCGCCGCTCGGCATAAATCGCTGTGAGGATCGCGTTGGCTGCCTCCAGCGCGTCGGCGCCAGTCTCGGGCAGGGCCGCGTGGGCCTGCTTGCCGCGCACCACGATCTCAAGATGCAGCGCGCCGTTATGGGCGACGACGATGGCGTAGGAGAAGCCCGCCGAGATGGCGAAGTGGGGCCGGGTGATCTCGTGCTCGAGCAGCCATTTCGGTCCGAGGAAGCCGCCGGCCTCCTCGTCATAGGTGAAATGCAGCTCGACTGTGCCCTTCAGCCCTTCCGGGCGCTGCTTCAGACCGAGCAGCGCGAAGGCGTAGGTGGCGACGTCCGATTTCGACACGGCGGCGCCGCGCCCATAGATCGCCCCGCCCTTCTCTTCCGCGCCATAGGGATCGAAGGTCCAACCCTGGCCCGGCGGCACCACGTCGCCATGGGCGTTGAGCGCGATCACGGGGCCGCCGGCGCCGAAGCGCTCGCGCACGACGAGATTGACCACCGACTTCATGCCATGAGCCTTCACGAAGGGCTCCGGCACAACATGCCGCTCGACGGTGAAGCCGAGCTCTTCCAACAGCCGTCCCGTCACCTCGGCGTGCGGGGCGCAGTCGCCGGGCGGATTGTCGCTCGGCACGCGCACCAGAGCTTTGAGGAAGGCGACCTCGCGCGCAAGCTGCGCGTCATCGTCGGCAGGAGGCATCACGTCTGTACTCCGCCCGTGGCGTCGCCGATCTGCGGGAGCTTGAAGCGTTCGATGAAGCGCACCAGCGCGGCGGCGGCCAGCCCCATGTCTTCAGGCGAGGCATATTCGGCCGGGTTGTGGCTGATGCCGCCACGGCAGCGCACGAACAGCATGCCGATGGGGCACAGCTTCGACATCGCCTGCCCGTCATGGCCGGCGCCCGAGGCCATTGATACGGAGCTGTGGCCCAGATCGGCGATGGCGTTGCGCAGTCGCAGCTGCAGGTCGCGGAAGCACGGCACCGTGCCAACCTCGTGGAAGGCGGAGATCACCACGCCGAGATGGCGCAAATCGGCGATGCGGTGCGCCTCGCGCTCGAAGCGCTCCAGTGCCTCGCGACGCGACATGTCGGAACCCGAACGCAGGTCGACGGTGAACACCACGCGCGAGGGGATGACGTTGATCGAGCCGGGGTCGATATGCATCCGCCCGACGGTGGCCACCATGCCGTGCCGGTCCGCCTTGGCGATGCGCTCGACCGCCAGCGCCATCTCGGCAGCGCCGAGCAGCGCGTCGTGACGCATGCGCATCGGCACGGTGCCGGCGTGGCCCGCCTCGCCGGTCACGGTGACGGACAGCCGCGTCGCCCCGGCAATGGCCGTGACGACGCCGAGCGGCTCGCCCTCGGCTTCCAGCACCGGACCCTGCTCTATATGCGCCTCGATATAGGCGATGACCTTGCTGGGGTCATAGGCCGCGGCAGGAATATCGTCGGGGTTCTTGCCATAGGCGATCAACGCGTCGTGGTAACTGATGCCGTCGGCGTCGCGCATGGCGAGAGTGGCCGGTGAGAAGATGCCGGCGGCAGCGGCCGAGGCGGAAAGCGTGCTCGGGAAGCGGGTGCCTTCCTCGTCGCCGAAGGCCAGCACGTCGATGCCAAAGGGGCGCGTTACCCCGGCCGCCCTGATCGTGTCGAGCGCGAGAATGCCGAGTATGACGCCCATGGCGCCGTCGTACTTGCCGGCATTGCCGACGGTGTCGATATGCGAGCCAATGAGCAGGCGGGGGGCGTCCGCGCCGGCCGGGTGCCAGTGGCCACGCACGGTACCGACCGCGTCCTCGCTGACATCGAGCCCGGCTTCGCGCATCCAGCGGCCGACGAGATCGGCGGCGCGGCGGTGCTGCGGCGTCAGGAAGAAGCGCGTGAGGTGATCGGGGCTTTCGGAGATGGCGCCGAGTTCTTCGATCATCGCCGCCGCGCGCGCCCCAAGCGCGGCGATGTCCAGCGGAACGCTCATGGTGTCGCTTCAAGCCTCCGGCCGTGCGGAAGCCGGTGAATCCGCGGCCCCTCGCTGCCCCGTCTGGCGGAATCGCACATGAGCGCCGCTTTGGCAACGCAGGCGCGACCGGCGGCAGAAACGGAAACGGCGGCGCCCATGGGAACGCCGCCGTCCGGATCGCGCGTGCGCGGTGCCTACTTGGAGCCCGGCACCTTGTCGGTGATGCCCTTCACGTACCAGTTCATCGACAGGATGTCCTTGTCGGGCAGGACCTCGCCCTCCTTGACGACCGGCTTCCCGGACTGGTCATAGATCGGGCCCTTGAAGGGGTTCAGTTCGCCGGACTTGATCTTGGCCTCGGTCGCCTGCGCCATCGCCTTCACGTCGTCCGGCATGTTGGTGTAGGGCGCCATGACGACCTCGCCATCCTTCATGCCGCTCCATGTGTCGGTCGACTTCCAGCTGCCGTCCATCGCCGCCTTGACGCGCTCGATATAGTAGGGCGCCCAGTTGTCGACGATGGAGGTCAGCTGCGCCTTCGGCCCGAAGGCGATCATGTCGGAGGCCTGGCCGAACGCCTTGACGCCGCGCTGCTCTGCGGCCTGCATGGCGGCCGGGCTGTCGGTGTGCTGGGAGATCACGTCGGCGCCCTGATCGATGAGCGCCTTGGCCGCGTCGGCCTCCTTGGCCGGATCGAACCAGGAGTTCACCCAGACGATCTTGACCTTGATGTCGGGGTTCACCGACTGCGCGCCGAGCACCAGCGCGTTGATGCCGGCGATGACTTCCGGGATCGGGAAGGAGGCGATGTAGCCGATCGTGCCCGTCTTGGAGGTCTTGGCCGCGATCTGGCCGAGGATATAGCGGCCCTCATGGAACTTGGAATTGTAGGTCGAGACATTGGCGGCGCGCTTGTAGCCGGTCGCGTGCTCGAAATAGACCTTGGGGTAGCGCTTGGCGACCTTCAGCGTCGGCTCCATGTAGCCGAAGGAGGTGGTGAAGATCAGCTTGTTGCCCGCGCGCGCGAGCTGCTCGATCACGCGTTCGGCGTCCGGGCCCTCGGGAACGTTCTCGACATAGGTCGTCTCGACCTTGTCGCCGAACTCCTTCTCCACCGCCTTGCGGCCCTGGTCATGCTGGTAGGTCCAGCCGAAATCGCCGACCGGGCCGATATAGACCCACGCCGCCTTGAGCTTCTCCTGCGCGCTGGCCTGCCCGATGCCGACGAGCCCGAGGCCCGCGGCGACGGCGACCGCCATTGAAAGAATCTTGCGCATGAACGTCTCAGCTCCCGTCTTCACCTGCGGCTTTCACTGTCACCGGGCGCGGCCGCGACGCGCGTCGGGAGGCCGCGGGAGCGGCCGGAGGTGGATTGCCCGTCAGCGATCGGGCACGAAAGGCACGCCGAGCGAGGCGGGCGCGCCCTGCCCGCGCTTCAGCGCCGAGATGACGACCAGCGCCGCGATCGTCGCGAGATAAGGCAGCGCCGACAGCAGCTGCGAGGGAATGCCGAGGCCAAAGCCCTGCACATGCAGTTGCAAGATTGATACCGCGCCGAAGAGATAGGCGCCGGCCAGGAGCCAGAGCGGCTTCCAGGCGGAGAACACCACCAGCGCCAGCGCGATCCAGCCCCGTCCCGCGGTCATGTCGCTGGCCCAGAACGGGGTGTAGGCAAGCGAGAGATGCGCACCGGCGAGCCCCGCGCAGGCGCCGCCGAACATCACCGCCAGCGTGCGGATCCTGCGCACGGGATGGCCAAGCGCATGCGCGGCGACATGGCTCTCGCCAACCGCGCGCAGCACCAGTCCGGCGCGGGTGCGGGCAAGGCCGTAGGTGACGAGTGCGAGCAGCGCGATCGAGGCATAGACGAAAGCGTCCTGGCCGAACAGCGCCTGCCCGACAATGGGGAGATCGCTCAATCCTGGAATGGACAGCGCGGGCGCGGCATCGATGCGCGTTCCGACGAAGGGCGAGCCGATGAGCCCGGCCACGCCGAGGCCGAGGATGGTGGTGGCGAGGCCGGAGGCAACCTGGTTGGTCGCCAGCCAGACCGCGAGCACGGCGAAGACCAGCGAGAGCGCAATGCCGGCGAGAACGGCGGCGAGCGTGCCCAGCAGCAGGCTACCGCTGCCATAGGCCGTGGCGTAGCCGACCGCCGCGCCGACGATCATCATGCCCTCGACGCCGAGATTGAGCGTGCCGGCCCGCTCCGCCACCAGTTCGCCGAGCGAGGCCAGAAGCAACGTCGTCGCCGCCGCCACGACGCTGGCGAGGACGGCTCCGATGATGGCGGCATCAAGCATGGCTGGTCCCCTCCACACGGCGGATGCGGTAGCGGATCAGCACATCGGCGGCGAGAATGGCGATCAGCAGCGTGCCCTGGAACACGCGCGTCACGTCGAAGGGCAGCCGCATGGAAATCTGTGCCGCCTCGCCGCCAATATAGGTCAGCGCCAGCACCAGGCTCGCCACCAATATGCCGACCGGGTGCAGCCGCCCGAGCATCGCGGCGATGATGGCGGTGAAGCCGTATCCCGGCGAGATGGAGGGTTGCAGATTGCCGATCGGCCCGGCCACCTCGATGATGCCGGCAAGCCCCGCCAGCGCGCCGGAGACGGCGAACACGCCATAGGTCACGCGCCGCTCGTCGAAGCCGGCGAAGGCGGCCGCGCGCGGTGCCGAGCCGCCGAGCTCGATGGAATAGCCGATCAGCGTGCGCCCCAGCACGAAGGTGGCGACCGCGACGACGATGAGCGCGATGAGGATGCCGCCATGCATACGCCCCTCCTCCATCAGCAGCGGCACGGTGGCGACAGGGTCGAAGGTCACGCTCTGCGGGAAGTTGAAGCCCGCGGGGTCCTTCCAGGGGCCGCGCACGAGATAGTCGAGCCCGAGCTGGGCGACATAGACCAGCATCAGCGAGGTCAGGATCTCGCTGGAGCCGAAGCGCGCCCGCAGAAAGGCCGGAATCAGCCCCCACAGCGCGCCCCCGAGCGCCCCCAGCACCAGCATGGCGGGCAGCACCCACGGGCCCGCCTCGGTGCCGTTCGTCGCCAGCGCCAGCCAGGACCCGACCACCGCGCCGGCGACATACTGCCCTTCGGCGCCGATGTTCCAGCGGTTGGCGCGGTAGCAGAAGGCGAGCCCGATGCCGATGATCAGCAGCGGGCTGGCCTTGACCACCAACTCCTGCAACGTCCAGGGGTCGAGCAGCGGCTCGACGAAATAAATGGTGAAGGCGCGCACGGGATCGTGGCCGAGCGCGACGAACATCACCGCGCCGACGATCAGCGTGAACACCAGCGCCAGCAGCGGCGCCGCCGCCAGCCGCAGGCCGGAGACGTGCTCCTGCCGTTCGAGCCTAAGCGGCATTGGCGCCCTCCCCGGCTTCGCTGTGATGGGCGCCGCCCATGGCAAGGCCGATCGCTTCGCGCGAGGTCTCGGCGACCGGCACCGGCACCGTCAGGCGCCCCTCGCTCATCACCGCGATACGGTCGGTGAATTCGAGCAGTTCGTCGAGGTCTTGGCTGATCACCAGCACGGCGCAGCCCTCCGCCGCTTTCTCGCGCAGCGTGGTGCGGATGAAGCTGGCGGCGGCCGCATCGACGCCCCAGGTCGGCTGGTCGACGACGATCAACACCGGCTCGCGCAGCACCTCGCGGCCGATGACGAATTTCTGCAGATTGCCGCCGGAGAGCCGGCGTGCCTTGGGATCCTTGCCGCCGAAGCGCACATCGAACCGCTTCACGATCTCCTGGAAGCGCGCGAACAGCACGGAGCGGCGGATCACGCCGATTTTCACGATCTCGCCGTCGCCATGCGTTGTCAGCAGCACGTTGTCGGACAGGCGCATGTCGGGCGCGGCGGCATGGCCGAGCCGCTCCTCGGGGACGAAGCCAGCCTTGAGCGCACGCCGCTGGGTCGGCCCCAGCGCGCCGGCGGGAATCTTGTCGATGACGATGCTTTCGGGGTCCTTGGCAAGCTTCTCACCCGACAGCGACTCGAACAGCGTGGTCTGCCCGTTGCCGGCAACACCGGCGATGCCGACGATTTCGCCCGCCCGGATCTCGATATTGATGTCGTGCAGCGCCGAGCCGCGCGAGCCGTCGCCCACGACGTTCAGCCCACGCACCAGCAGGCGCGGCTCGCCCAGTTCATGCGTCACGTTGCGCGGCGTGCGCGGCACCTCGGCCCCCACCATCAGACGGGCGAGGCTTGACGAGGTCTCCAGCTTGGGATCGACCTCGGCGATGAACCGGCCAGCCCGCAGCACCGTGGCGCGGTGGCAGAGCCGGCGCACCTCGTCCAGCTTGTGGCTGATGAATAGCACCGCGCGGCCCTCGCCGGTCAGCAGGTCGACGGTACGGAACAGCCCTTCCGATTCGTCCGGCGTCAGCACGGAAGTAGGCTCGTCGAGGATGAGCACGCGCGGATCGCCGAGCAGGCAGCGCACGATTTCGACCCGCTGGCGCTCGCCGACCGACAATTCGCCGACGCGGCGCCAGGGCTCGACCGACAGCCCATAGCGATGCACGCACTCGTCGATGCGCGCGGCCAGGGCCGGCAGCGGTTCGTGACCGGGCAGGCCGAGCGCCACGTTTTCCACCACGGTCAGCGCGTCGAACAGCGCGAAATGCTGGAACACGACGCCGACGCCCCTGGCGCGGGAGGTGGCGGGATCGGGGAAGACGATTGGCGCGCCGTCATAGAGCAGCTCGCCCGAATCGGGCTGCAGCAACCCGCACATCATCTTCACCAGCGTCGACTTGCCCGCGCCGTTCTCGCCCAGCAGCGCGTGGGTCTCGCCCGCGCGGATGGCGAGGCTGACATTGTCATTGGCGACGAGGGCGCCGAACCGCTTGGTCAGGCCCACCGCTTCGAGAAGGGAGGCGGGCACGCCATGCTCAGCCATGCCATGCACCTCGCAGAGCCAGGGCGGATGAGGGGCGGGGCTCGGGGTGCGGCACGCGATTCATGCGGTCTCGCGGGGGGCGGAGGGACTGTCGCGAAGCATGGCATGCTCCGTTTCCGGAGCAAGCCTAAACTCTGGTCCATCCGGTCCGAATTCTGGCGCGTTTCGCGCCATCGGCAGGTATCTCAGGGTAGCAGGACGGTCGAGCCCGTGGTGCGCCGCGCCTCGAGTTCGCGATGCGCTTCGGCGGCGTCGGCGAGCTTGTAGCGCTGGTCGACGGCGATCTTCACCACGCCCGAACCGACGACCTCGAACAGGTCCTTCGCATTCGCCACCAAGGCGTCGCGTGTGGCGACATGGGTGAACAGCGTCGGCCGCGTGGCGTAGAGCGAGCCCTTCTGCGACAGCGCCAGCAGGCTGAAATTCTGGATGGCGCCCGAGGCATTGCCGAAGCTGACGAACATGCCGCGCGGGCGCAGGCAGTCGAGCGACGCGGGATAGGTCGCCTGCCCCACGCCGTCATAGACGACGTCGCACAGCGCGCCCTCGGTGATCTCCTTCACCCGCGCCACGAAATCCTCGTCACGGTAGTTGATCACATAGGTCGCGCCATTGGCGCGGGCGAGTTCGCCCTTTTCGGCGGAGCCGACCGTGCCGATCACCGTCGCGCCGAGATGCGACGCCCACTGGCAGAGAATGAGCCCGACGCCGCCGGCCGCGGCCTGCACCAGAATCGTATCGCCGGCCTTCACCGGATAGGTCTGGCGCAGCAGATAGCGGGCGGTCATGCCCTTCAGCATCATCGCCGCCGCGGTCTCGTCGGGGATCGAGGCTGGCAGCTTGAGTAGCGGCGCGGCCGACATCACCCGCTCGGCGCAATAGGCGCCGAGCGCGGTGCCATAGGCGACGCGGTCGCCGGGGACGAAATCCGTCACACCCGCGCCGACCTCGACGATGACGCCGGCAGCCTCGTTGCCGGGGATGAACGGCAGGCCGTTCGGCGCGGGGTAGAGCCCGCTGCGGAAATAGGTGTCGATGAAATTGAGGCCGATGGCGGTGTGGCGAACCTTCACCTCTCCAGGGCCGGGAGACCCGACCGCAATCTCCTCGAACTTCAGTACCTCGGGCCCGCCGAGTTCATGAATCCGCACTGCAGACGGCATGTCGGTCTCTTACGTTTCGGGGAAGATAAGCCTCAGTCCGCCGCCGGCGTCTTGCGGCGGAACGGAATGAGGCCGAACAGCAGGAAGTAGAGCGCGCAACCGGCCAAGGCGACGATGACCCAGGTCGGCGGGCGCAGCCCATCCACCACGGCGACGATGCCAAGCACCGCCCACACGGCGAGGAGTGCAATGGTGATGAGGCGCAGCCGCACCACGCGGAAAGGATGCACGAACTTGATCGGCAGGAAGGTGCCGATCGACAGCGCGGCAATGATGGCGGCGATGATCCACGGGCTCATCGGGATCAGGAAGAAGTAGAACACGACGAGGTTCCACACCGCCGGAAAGCCCTGGAAATACAGGTCGTCGGTCTTCATCTCAGTGTCGGCGAAATAGAGCGCGCTGGTCAGCAGGATCGCGGCGCTCGCCGGCACCGCCAGCCAGGCCGGCATCATGCCGCTGGTCGCCACGGCGAAGGCCGGCACCAGCACATAGGTGAGATAGTCGACGACGAGATCCAGCGTCTCGCCGGACCAGCGCGGCAGCACTTCCCACACCCGCGCCTTGCGGGCCATGCTGCCGTCGATGCCGTCGACGAACAGCGCGGCGCCGAGCCAGGTGAACATCAGCGCCCAGTTGCCCTCGACCGCGGCGATCAGTGCCAGCAGGCCGAACACCGCGCCCGACGCGGTGAACAGATGCACGGCGAAGGCAACCGTCTGCCGACGGGTCGGGCGCTCGTGCAGCGCCTTCTCCACCAGCGATTTCGACGTTACCGCCATCGCATCTCCTCCCGCGCCCGCCGGATCGGCCGGGTCGTCTTTCGCTTGTTCCGCGTCAAGCATATAGCACACGCCCGCATTGATCCGCATTGCCAGACCACGCGGCCCTGCTTATCCCACACTCCTGCGCAGGCTTATAGTCCCGCAAGCGATTGGCGGGCACGCAATTGGCCTATGCGCAGTGAAGCGACGCAGGAGGTCGGCATGGCATCTCGTTTCAACGCCGGAAGGACGGTCGCGGTCGTCGGAGGCGGCGCAAGCGGGCTGGTCACCGCCCTCGCCCTCGCCGCCGGCGGGCTGCATGTGACGTTCGTCGCGCCCCGCCGGGCTCCTGATCCGCGCACCACCGCGCTGATGGACGGTTCGGTCAAGGCGCTGCAGGCGCTCGGCGTGTGGCCGGCGCTGCTGCCGAACGCGGCGCCGCTGCGCGTCATGCGGCTGATCGATGGCACGAGGCGGCTGCTGCGGGCCCCGGAAGTCGACTTCCGCGCCGGCGAACTCGGGCTCGACGCCTTCGCCTGGAACCTCGAGAACGAGCCGCTGCTCGCCGCGCTGGACGCGGCCGTCGCCGGACACGCCGGAATCGAGCGGATCGAGGCCAGCGTCGTGACGGTGACGGACGGGCCCGATGCCGTACGGATCGAACTCGATGACGGGCGCGTCCTCAACGTCGCGCTGGTTGCGGCGGCGGACGGGCGCAATTCGCCCTGCCGACGGGCGGCGGGCATCGAGATGCGCATGCGCGAATATCCCCAGGTCGCTGTCACCGCGACGCTGGCGCATGCGCGACCCCATGGCGACATCTCGACCGAGTTCCACACCGAGACCGGACCGTTCACGCTGGTGCCGCTTCCGGGCGAGCGCTCCAGCGTCGTCTGCGTCGTCTCACCGCGCGAGGCCGAGCAATTGATGGCGCTCGATGCTGACGCCTTCGCGCGGGTGATGGAGCGCAAGGCTCACTCGATTCTCGGCGCCATGCGGCTGGATTCGCCGCGCGGCAACTTCCCGCTCAGCTCCCGCACCGCCACCAGCTTCGCCCGAGGGCGCATCGCCCTGATCGGCGAGGCGGCGCACATCATCCCGCCGATCGGCGCGCAGGGCCTCAATCTCGGCATTCGCGACGCGGCGACCCTGGCCGAGCTGGCCAGCGCGGCGGCAAACAGCGGCGAGGACATCGGCGGCGCCAGCGTCACGGAGGCTTATGAGCGCCGCCGCCGGGCGGATGTGGAGAGCCGCAGCTTCGCGGTCGACCTGTTCAACCGCTCGCTGCTGTCGGGCTTCGTGCCGTTGGCCGGGCTGCGTGGCTTCGGCCTCTGGCTGCTGGGGCGCTCGCCGCTGCTGCGCCGCGCCGTCATGCGCGAGGGCGTCGGGCCGACGCGCGATGTTCCGCGCCTGCTGGCCGGGGAGCGGCTCTAAGAGTCAGCGCAGGCCGTGCGGCAGCATGTCGTGCTGCAAGGCGTAGAGCATCAGCGTGACGGTGACGACCGACACGACCGTACCGATCAGCACCCCGCCTGAAGCCCCATCGACATAGGTCTCGTACTGCTTGGCCATGATGAAGGCGTTCAGCGCCGGCGGCAGGCTGGCCATCAGCACGGCGGTGGCGATCCACACCGGCTCGAAGCCCCCGACCGTGGTCAGCACCAGCCACACCAGCGCGGGATGGACCAGCAGCTTGACGAGCAGCAGCGCGGGAACCTCGCTCTGCATGCGGTCCATCGGGCGTAGCGCCACCGAGACGCCGAGCGTGAACAGCGCACAGGGTGCGGCGGCGTTGCGCAAGAACTCCAGCGTCTTCTCGATCGCCCCCGGCGGGTGGAACTCGATATAAGCGGCGAACACGCCGAGGAAGGTCGCGACATTGAACGGGTGCGTGACCACCCGGCGCACCACCAGCCACGCCGTCGCGCCAACGCTACGCCGGTCGCGGCCGCCGATGGCCATCATGATCGGTATGATGGTGAAGAAGAACAGGCTGTCGAACACGAAGATCAGCGCGGTCGGCACCGAGGCCCCTGCCCCGAGGGCGCCAAGCGTCAGGCCGGGGCCCATATAGCCGACATTGGAATAGGAGCCGACGATGGCGGCGATGGCCGCTTCCGGCAGGTTGCCGCGGCGCAGCGACAGGCCAACGGCGAGCGACAGCGCGAAGCACGCCGCCGTCGAAAGCGTGGTCGCGGCGATAAAGCGCCCGTTGGTCAGCTCATGAAAGGGTGTGCGAGCCACCAGCGAGAAGAACAGCGCCGGCAGCGCGACATAGATGATGAAGAAGCTGAGCCAGGCGAGGCCGCTCTCGGGAATGCGCGCCAGCCGGCCGCATCCCAGCCCGAGAAAGATCACACCGAAAAAGGGAAGCGCTAGCGCCAGGACCTCGGCCATGGCTGTTGGCTACCGACTCGCCGGAAGAGGGTCAATCGGTCTTTTCGAAGGGCCACCTTCTCGCCCGGGGCATAGTCGTTGCATGATGCGCACATGGCACGGCGGCTTTGCCGCGCGCAGCGGCACGCGCGGTTGACAGGCCTCCGAGCGGCCCTTACGGGTCGCGCCCTAGGGAAAGGCGCATGGCATGATGAAGGAGCGGCAGGCGAAGTACCGCATCGGGCAGGTCGTGCGCCATCGATTCTATTCATTTCGCGGCGTGGTGTTCGACGTCGACCCCGAATTCTCCAACACCGATGAGTGGTGGGAGTCGATCCCGGAGAACATTCGCCCCACGACCAAGGATCAGCCGTTCTACCATCTGCTGGCGGAGAATTCGGAGACGGAATACGTCGCCTATGTTTCCGAGCAGAACCTGGAGCCGGACACCTCCGGCGAGCCGGTGCGTCATCCGCAGGTCGAGGAGATGTTGAGCGCCGACGGCGACGGCGGCTGGCGGGTGCGCAGCGAGCGCCTGCAATAGGCGCCTCCGGCGTTCGCATCAGCGCTCCATATGAAAACGCCCGGCACTTGGCCGGGCGTTTCTTTAGTGGCGGGCGCCGCTCACTGCGCGGGCTGCGCGCCCTTGAGCTTCTCGGCGCCGAGCTTCTCGAGGCCGGCCTTGGTCTGCTGCTCGCGGGCCGCCGCTTCCGAGCGGAGCTGGTCCTGGCGGGCCTTCACCTGTTCCTGGATCTTCTTGACCTGCTCGTCGAAGACCTTCGGGTCGGTCTGCGGACCGTCATAGACCTTGGCGAAATCGCCGAGCCCGATCGGGTAGGAGATGAGGCGGCCGACGGCGTTAGCGACCTGCAGCGTCAGGCCCGGGGCCTTCTTCATGCGGTCGACGAACGCCTGGTCGACCTGGATATCGCCGCGGCAGACCTGCTGGTCGCACATGATGAAGGTGCCGAGCACCGGCTGCTCGTTGGCCAGCGCGACACGGAAGCCGTTGCGCAGCAGCAGCCCGGTCGGGAAGGAGACGATGAAGGCCTTCTTCGGATCGTCCTTGATCTCGAAGATACCGAAGCGGACGAGGAACTGCCCGGTGTCGGTGATGATGGTCTGCTCCATGTTGCAGACCTCCTTCTTGATCGCCGGCTCTTCCTGGCAGCGCTTCACCCACGGAATCGGGATCGCGGGAATCTGCTGGTTGGCAGCCTGCTGGCCGGCGGCCGGGGCGGCCTGTTGCGGCGCAGCCGGCGCGGCGGCGGGCGCCGCGGGTTTGGCGGGCTTTGCCGGCTGCTGGGACTGCGCGTTGGCCGCGGTGCCGAGCATCGCCAGCGCGAGAATGGCGCCGGCAGCAGAGCGCGCGAGTGTCGAGCGTTTGGTCATATCGAAATCCTGTCGTTCGGCCCGCAACGGGAGTGTGGTTGGCGGACGTCTCGGCGCCAGCATGGGACCTTGGGCTGTCTCATGCCCAATTGAGGCGAGACAGTGACCCTTGGTCATATCCAGACATCCGTCCGTGCTAGACATGTTGGCCTGTGCGCGAGTCGATTCTGTGGTGGCCTGGGAGCGTAAGCGTGACCGATATCGCCCGCCGCGCCTTCATACGCAATGCTGTATTTGCCGGCGCTGCCGTCACATTGGGGCCGGCCTTCCCACGCGATGCCGCCGCTCAGGGGAGCGGACCGGCGCGGCACGGCATCGCGATGCATGGCGATCCGCTCTATCCCGCCGGTTTCCAGCACTATGCCAGCGTTAATCCCGACGCTCCCAGGGGCGGACGGCTGGTGCAGGGTGCGGTCGGCGCGTTCGACAGCCTGAACCCCTTCGTGGTGCGCGGCACGGCGCTGCCCTTCGTGCGCTGGAACATCGTGGAGAGCCTCATGGCGCGCTCTCCCGACGAAGCGTTCACCTGCTACGGCCTGCTGGCACGCTCCATCGAGACCGACGACGCCCGGACCCACGCCACCTTCGAGATCGACCCGCGCGCCCGCTTTTCCGACGGGCGGCCGGTGACGGCGGACGACGTGCTGTTCTCTTTCGAATTGCTGCGGGCCAAGGGACGGCCGAACCACCGCAGCTATTACGGCCGGGTGGCGAAAGCCGAAGTGACTGGCCCGCTGACCATCCATTTCGATTTCGGCGTGGTCGATCGCGAATTGCCGCTGATCCTCGCCCTGATGCCCGTGCTGGCGCGCCATGCGGTCGACCCGGCGACCTTTGATCAAACCAGCTTCACCGCGCCGCTGGGCAGCGGCCCGTATCGCACCGCCGAGGTGAAGCCCGGCGAGACGGTGGTTCTTCAACGCAACCCGGCCTATTGGGGCCGCGACCTGCCGGTGAACCGTGGCAACTTCAATTTCGATACGCTGCGCTACGATTTCTACCGCGACGTGAACAGCCTGTTCGAGGCGTTCAAGCGCGGGCTCTACGACATACGCTTCGAGACCGATCCAAGCCGCTGGAAGACCGGCTACGACATTCCCCCCGTGCGCGACGGGAGGATCGTCAAGGAGGAGATCGAGACCCGCACGCCCAAGCCCTATTCCGCGCTGATCTTCAACATGCGGCGCGACATCTTTGCGGATGCCCGCGTGCGCCAGGCAATGGTCGAGCTGTTCGATTTCGACTGGGCCAACCAGAACCTGTATTTTGGCCTCTACCGCCGCAATGGCAGCTTCTATGACGGCTCGGAGCTCTCCTCGCGCGGCCGGCCGGCAAGTGCGCGCGAGCGCGAACTGCTCGCCCCCTTCCCCGACGCGGTGCTGCCCGAAGTGATGGACGGCACATGGCTGCCGCCGGGCTCCGACGGTTCCGGGCGCGACCGCACGCAGCTCAAGCGAGCGCTGGAGCTGTTCGCTGCGGCGGGCTGGGAGCTGAACAAGGGCGCGCTCACGGCGAAGGACGGCCGCCGCTTCGCACCTGAAATCGTCGTCGGCACCAAGGACCAGGAACGGCTGGCGCTGGCCTACCAGAACATGCTCCGGCGTGCCGGCGTCACGCTCAACATCCGGCTCGTCGACAATGTGCAGTTCGAAAGCCGCAAGCAGAATTACGACTACGATATCGTGCCCTATATCTGGGACCAGTCGCTCTCGCCCGGCAACGAGCAGGCGTTCTATTTCGGCTCGGCCGCCGCCGACACTCCGGGTACGCGCAATTTCATGGGTCTGAAGAGCCCTGCGGCGGATGCGATGATCGCCGCTTTGCTGGCGGCGCGCGAGCGGACGGATTTCGTCGAGGCGGTGCGCGCGCTCGACCGCGTGCTGATCTCCGCGCGCTTCTCGCTGCCGCTGTTCTATACGCCGGGCCAGTGGATCGCCCGCTGGCGGCAGATCGAGCGGCCGAAACAGCTGGCGCTCGCCGGCACGCTGGCGGAAAGCTGGTGGCGGGCGCCTGGAATCTGAGTGCCCGCGCGCTGCGAAACCGGCCGCCGGAGTCTGCCGGTTTCGTTGACCTTGCCCGCACGAAACGCTGGACAGTCCCGGCGGAAAAGGTTCCTTAAGGGCGGGCTGCCTCGCAACTGCCGGACACCGTCTGGCAGAGTCCGCGCCGCCCCAAAGGATCATTTCGGAGTTCGTCCATGCGTTACGCTGCGCTTTTCGTGATCGGGCTTTGCGCCGCCGGTGCGCTTCCCGCCAGCGCCCAGCAATCGGTCACGGTCCACCCCAAGCAGCAGCCGCAGGTCGGTGGCGAAGGCGGGCTGGAGATCAAGATCCCGCCGATCAACAACCCCAATTACCTCGATTACGGCCCGCTGCCGGACAATCCCGGTGCCGATAAGAGCCAGGACTACATGAACCAGGCCGGAGGCAACGATCCTGACATGTCCGGCCCCGGCTCCGACAATGACGCGGATATCCTGCCTGACAGCGACGGCGCCTATAACGGCCCGATCCCCGGCACGCCGTTCTGAAGCTGTTGCCCTCGCCTCGGCGATAGAGCGATCCCGGACGGGCCGGTGGCCGTCCGGGACGTTGCGCCGCGCTTTTCGGCCTACGCCGCCCTTGCGCCCTGCTCGGCGATCTTCGCCAGCTCCTTCAGAATCTGCGAGGTGCCCTTGAGCCGGGCATTTGCGTTAGGCCAGTCCTCGGAGAACACCACCTTGCCGTCGGGCCGCATCTTCGCGATGACATGCGGCTTGCCGACATAGGCGATGAACCCCGCCGGATTGGGGAAGCGCCCCTCGCGGAAGGTGAGCACCGCGCCGCGCGGGCCGGCATCGACCTTCTCGACATTGGCCCGGCGGCAGAAGGCCTTGATCGCCACCAGCTTCAGCAGTTGCTCGACTTCCTCCGGCAGCGGGCCGAAGCGGTCCACCAGCTCGGCGCCGATCGCCTCGATCTCGCCATCCGTCTCAAGGTCCGCGAGGCGACGGTAGAGGCTGAGCCGGACATGCAGGTCCGCGACATAGTCTTCCGGGATCAGCACCGGCGTGCCGATGGAGATCTGCGGCGACCACTTGTCGGCAACCGGGGCGGTGATGCCCGCCTTCAGGTTGGTGATCGCCTCCTCCAGCATCTCCTGATAAAGTTCGTAGCCGACTTCCTTTATGTGACCAGACTGCTCGTCACCGAGCAGGTTGCCGGCGCCGCGAATGTCCAGATCGTGGCTGGCCAGCTGGAAGCCGGCGCCCAGCGTATCCAGCGACTGCAACACCTTGAGGCGGCGCTCGGCCTGGGTGGTGAGCGCCTTCTCGGTTGGCAGGGTGAAGATGGCGTAGGCGCGCGTCTTCGAGCGGCCGACGCGCCCGCGCAACTGGTAGAGCTGGGCGAGGCCGAACATGTCGGCGCGATGGATGACCAGCGTGTTCGCCGTCGGGATGTCGAGGCCGGATTCGACGATGGTCGTCGACAACAGCACGTCGAACTGCCCGTCATAGAAGGCGGACATGATCTCCTCGAGCTGCGTCGCCGCCATCTGGCCGTGCGCCACCGCCACCTTCACTTCGGGCACCTGCTTGTCGAGGAAGTCCTTCACCTCGCCGAGGTCTTCGATGCGCGGGCAGACATAGAAGCTCTGGCCGCCGCGATAGCGCTCGCGCAGCAGCGCCTCGCGCACGATCAACGGATCGAACGGGGTGACGAAGCTGCGCACCGCGAGGCGATCGACGGGCGGCGAGGCAATGATGGAGAGCTCGCGCACCCCGGTCATGGCCAGCTGCAATGTGCGGGGAATGGGCGTGGCAGTCAGCGTCAGCACATGCACGTCGGCGCGCAGCTGCTTCAGCCGTTCCTTGTGGCCGACGCCGAAATGCTGCTCCTCGTCGACGATGACGAGGCCGAGATCGCGGAACGAGATCGCCTTGCCGAGCACCGCATGGGTGCCGACGACGATGTCGACGGTGCCGTCCGCGAGGCCCTTCTTCGTCTCGGACATCTCCTTGCCGGTCACGAGACGCGACAATTGACGCACGTTCACCGGCAGCCCCTTGAAGCGCTCGGAGAAGGTCTTGAAGTGCTGGCGCGCCAGAAGCGTGGTCGGAACCACCACCGCCACCTGTTTGCCGTTCAGCGCCACGGCGAAGGCGGCGCGCAGCGCCACCTCGGTCTTGCCGAAGCCGACATCGCCGCATACCAGCCGATCCATCGGGTGGCCGGAGCCGAGATCATCGAACACCGCCTCGATGGCGGCATCCTGGTCCTCGGTCTCCTCATAGGGGAAGCGGGCGCGAAACTCGTCATAGAGCCCGCTCGCTGGCACCAGGCGTGGCGCCTCGTGCAGCTGGCGCTGCGCGGCGATCTTGATCAGCTCGGCCGCCATCTCGCGGATGCGGCTCTTCATCCGCGCCTTGCGGGTCTGCCATCCGCCGCCGCCTAGCCGGTCGAGCTGCGCCTCGGTGTCCTCCGAGCCGTAGCGGGACAGCAGCTCGAGGTTCTCCACCGGCAGGAAGAGCTTGGAGCCCTCCGCATAGTGGATTTCGAGGCAATCGTGCGGCGCGCCCATCGCCTCGATGGTCTTCAGCCCGATGAAGCGGCCGATGCCGTGGTCGACATGCACCACGAGGTCACCGGCGGTCAGCGACGTCAGCTCGGCGATGACGTCCTGCGGCCGGCGCGCCTTGCGCTTGGGCCGCACGAGGCGGTCGCCGAGAATGTCCTGCTCGCCGATCACCGCGAGTTGGTCGGTCTCGAAGCCGCTCTCGATGCCGAGCACGGCAAGGCCGATGACGCCCTTGGGCAGCGCTTCGGCGGCGTCGCGCGTGCCGATGGTCTGCGTGCCCTTGAGCCCATGGTCGGCCAGCACGGTGGACAGCCGGTCGCGCGAGCCGTCCGACCAGGCGGCCAGGATGGTGCGCTTCTTCTTGGCGAGATCGCGCAGATACTCGACCGCGATGTCGAACAGCTGGGCTTCCGGGTCGGCGCGCTCGGGAGCGAAAGAACGTGGCGGGCGCCCGTCGAGGTCGATGACGTCCTTCGATTCGGGCAGGGCGAAGCCGGAAATAGCGATGCCGGTGGCGGCAGCGCGGCGGTGCTCCCATTCCTCGGCGGTGAGGTAGAGCTTCTCGGGCGACAGCGGCTTGTAGGGCGTGCCGGAACCCGCATGCTCCAGCCCTTCGCGGCGGGCGTCGTAATAGTCGGCGATCTGTTCCAGCCGCGACGTCGCCGCCTCGCCGCCCTGCGCCTCCATGACGATGGGCGCGTTGGGAGCATAGTCGAACAGCGTGTCGAGCCCGTCATGGAACAGCGGCAGCCAGTGCTCCATGCCGGGATAGCGCCGGCCCTCGCTCACCGCCTCATACAGCAGGTCGCCGCGCTGGGCGGCGCCGAACTGCGCGACATAGGCCATGCGGAAGCGGCGCATGGTCTCGGTGGTCAGCTGCAATTCGCTCATCGGCACCAGATCGAGCGAGCGCAGCTGCATCGCCGTGCGCTGCGTCTCGGGGTCGAAGGAGCGGATGGATTCCAGCGTGTCGCCGAAGAAGTCGAGCCGCACCGGCATGGCGAGGCCCGGCGGGAACAGGTCGACGATGCCGCCGCGCACCGCGTATTCGCCGGTGTCGCGCACGGTCGAATTGCGCATGAAGCCGTTCACCTCGGCCCAGGCGACCACTTCGTCCAGCGACAGCGCGTTGCCTGGCGCGGCAGAGAAGGACTGCGTCGCCACCAGCTCGCGCCGCGGCACGCGCTGCATCACCGCATTCACCGTGGTGAGCACGATGGAGCCAGCCTCGCGCCCTTTCACGCGGGCGAGACGGGCCAGCGTCGTCATGCGCCGCGCGACGATGTCGCCATGCGGCGAGGAGCGGTCATAGGGCAGGCAGTCCCAGGCCGGGAACGGCAGCACCTCGACGCCGGGCGCGAAGAAGGACAACGCCCGCTCCAGCTCGCCCATGCGCTCGGTGTCGCGGCAGATCACCATGAGCGTCGGCCAGGGCGCGTCGTCGCGGGCGGCGATGGCGCGCGCGAGGTCGGCGACGGCCAGGCCCTCCATGCCGGTAGGCACATTGGCGAACGTCAGCGTGCGGCCCGGCGCGAGACGGGCGGTGATGGCAGCATGCGGGGTCTTCATAGGTCAGCGGTCTTCATATCTCGGGAACGCCCTCGCCCGACAAATGAAACTGCCGGAAGCGGTGGAAGATCGGGGTATCGAACTCGGGCGCGGGTTGCCCGCTGTTCAGCCAGCCGAACAGGTCTGGGTCCTCGACCTCGATCAGCAGCTCGAAGTCGGCGACCTCGTCCTCGCTCAGATCGCCGATGAGGGCATCAGCGAAACGGCCCATGAGCAGGTCCATCTCGCGGGTTCCGCGGTGCCAGGAGCGGTAGAGAATGCGGCGGCGGCGGGCATCGAGCCCCGCGCTCGAACGGGTTGTTCCGGTCATATGGGTCCTGTGCTCCGATGGCTCAAGGCCATGGAAAGCGGTGTGTTTAGCGCGCCACGCGTCCGCTGTCAGGTAGGCATTGGGCGGGGGCTGGCAATGGCCTCACTGACACAAAACCGAGGTGCCCCCCTCCACATCCAACCTGCCCTGCCACGTTGCGCCGCGCGCCGCCTTCGTTCACCTTCCCCGCATCATGCGGCCCGACATTCTCAACCCCTATTTCGCGCCCATCACCAGCCTCACCGGCATCGGCCCGAAGCTGGTCAAGCCGTTCAACCGCCTGCTCGGGCGGGAGGATGGCGCGCGCATACTCGACCTGCTGATGCACCTGCCCGCCTCCACCATCGACAGGCGCGCGCGCCCAACTCTGTCGGAAGTGGTGCCGGACACGGTGGTGACGCTGGAAATCATCGTCGACCGCCACGTGCCGATCCCACGCGGCTCGCGCGCGCCTTACCGCGTCTACGCCCATGACGAGACAGGCGACATCGTGCTCGCCTTCTTCAAGGCCGAGCGCAGCTGGATGGAGCGGCTGCTCCCCATCGGCGAGACCCGCTGGATCTCCGGCACCGTCACGCTTTACGACGGCATGGCGCAGATGACGCATCCCGACCGGGTGGTCGACGCCGCCGGGTTGGCCAAGCTGCCGCCGATAGAACCGGTCTATCCGCTGGTGGAGGGGCTCGGCCATGGCCATGTGCGCCGCGCGGTTGAAGCAGCGCTCGGCCATACCGGCGAGCTACCCGAATGGCAGCGCGGGACACCGCCTGTGAGCTTCCACGCAGCGCTGCGCAAGGTGCACCAGCCGCACGACACGCTGGATGCCGCGCCCGAAGGCCCGGCCTGGCGTCGCCTTGCCTATGACGAACTTCTTGCCGGACAAGTGGCGCTGGCGCTGGTGCGGGCGCGCACAACGAAGCAGGTCGGGCGCCCCAGCCTCGGCGATGGGCGGATCGCGCGCGCCATCGAGGCCGCCCTGCCCTTCTCGCTCACCGGCTCGCAAGTCTCGGCGCTCACCGCCATCCGCGCCGATATCGGCTCCAACGACCGCATGCTGCGCCTGCTGCAGGGCGATGTCGGCTCGGGCAAGACGGTGGTCGCGCTGCTCGCCGCCGCCACGGTGATCGAGGCCGGACGGCAGGCCGCGATCATGGCGCCGACGGAAATCCTCGCCCGCCAACACATGAAGACCATTGCTCCGCTGGCCGAGGCCGCCGGGCTGCGCGTGGCGCTGCTCACCGGCCGCGAGAAGGGGCGCGCGCGCGAAGCTCTACTGGCCGCTTTGGTGCAGGGCGAGGTCGATCTGGTCATCGGTACCCATGCGTTGTTCCAGGAGGGCGTCGCCTTCCGCGATCTCGCCCTCGCCATCGTCGACGAACAGCACCGCTTCGGCGTGCACCAGCGCCTCGCGCTCGCCTCCAAGGGCGAGGCGGTGGATGTGCTGGTAATGACGGCGACGCCGATTCCCCGCACGCTGGTGCTGACCTATTTCGGCGACATGGATTCCAGCGAGCTGCGCGAGAAGCCCGCCGGACGAAAACCCATAGACACCCGCGCCGTTCCCTCCGACCGCATCGACGAAATCGTCGCCCGGCTCGGCGCGGCGCTGGCAGAGGGACGGCGCGCCTACTGGATCTGCCCGCTGGTCGAGGAATCGGAGAATTCCGACCTCGCCGCCGCCGAGGCCCGCTTCGCCGAGCTGCGCATGCATTTCGGCGACAAGGTCGGCCTCGTGCACGGCAAGATGAAGGGCGCGGAGAAGGACGCCGCCATGACCGCCTTCGCGGCCGGCGAGACCCAGCTCCTCGTGGCGACGACCGTCGTCGAGGTCGGCGTCGACGTGCCGGAAGCGAGCATCATCGTCATCGAGCATGCCGAGCGCTTCGGCCTCGCCCAGTTGCACCAGCTGCGCGGGCGGGTCGGCCGAGGCGATGCTGCCTCGACCTGCATCCTGCTCTATCGCCGCCCGCTCGGCGAGGTCGCCCGTCAGCGGCTGGAAGCGCTGCGCTCCTCGGAGGACGGCTTCTTCCTGGCGGAGGAGGATCTGCGGCTGCGCGGCGAGGGCGACGTGCTGGGCACGCGCCAGAGCGGCTTCCCGGGCTTTCGCCTCGCCCGGCTGGATGTACATGGCGACCTGCTCGCGCGGGCGCGGGCGGAGGCGCTAGATATCGTTCAGAACGATTCCGATCTGATCGGGGAACGTGGAGTGGCGCTGCGGATTTTGCTACATATCTTTGAGCGAGACGTCGCCGTGAATCTCCTGAGCGCCGGCTGATTATTGCATGACGACCATGGAAAGACTTGCCCTCGCGGCTTCGATGAACCCGACCGACGAAAAGCGACGCATGATGTCTTCCGCTGCGTCACCCGCGCGCTGGGTGACGTTCACGCTCGGCTGGGTATGCGTCGGCATCGGCATTGTCGGCATCATCCTGCCCGGCCTGCCTGGCACCGTGTTTCTCATCCTCGCCGCCTGGCTGTTCTCACGCTCCTCGCCGCGCTTCGAGAACTGGCTGCTCACCCATCCGCGCCTCGGCCCGTCGGTCGTCGCCTGGCGTCAGAGCGGCGCCGTGCCCCGCTGGGCGCAGTTCGTCGCCACCGGCAGCATGGCCGGCAGCTTCGGCGTGCTGGTGCTGATGGGCCTGTCGGTGCCGGTGCTCGGCATCATCGCCGTGACCTTCGTCGCGGTCTCCGCCTATCTGCTCACCCGGCCGACCTCATGAGGGTCAAGCCGATTGGCCTCGTCCTCGCCGGCGGGCTGTCGCGCCGCATGGGCGGGGGCGACAAGGCGCTGAAGCGGCTGGCGGGGACAGCCATCCTCGCCTGCATCGTGGGCCGCATCGGCCCGCAGGTGAGTGAGCTATGGCTCAACGCCAACGGCCCGGCTGAGCGCTTCGGCCTCCACCTGCCGCTGGTGCCGGACAGCGTTCCCGACGCGCCAGGGCCGCTGGCCGGCATTCTCGCCGGTCTCGACCATGCAGCAGTGCACAATCCGGACGTCCGCCATGTTCTCACCGTCCCGGCCGACTGCCCCTTCCTGCCGGACGATCTCGTCGCCCGCCTCGCCGCTGCGACAGGGCGCGCCGGCTCTGCCTGCGCTTCCTCCGGCGGACGGATACATGGCGTCATAGGCGTGTGGCCAGTGGCGTCCCGCCACGAACTTCGGCGTCTGCTGGTGGATGAAGGCATTCGCCGGGTCGATGGCTGGTTGGAGCGGGCCGGCACCGCGACGGTGGAGTGGCCCGCCGAGCCCTATGACCCGTTCTTCAACGTGAACACTCCGGGCGACCTCGCCGAGGCGGAGCAAATCCTGAGGCACTATCCGACGGCCTGATCGACCGGCCGCCATTCTATCGTCGCTGCCGGCGCGGCATGCCGCTCCACCGCGTCGGCGATCGCCTCGATGTCGTTCAGATCCAGCACCGGCAGCGACGCCTCCGGCAAGGCTGCATCCGAAGCGATGGCGACGATACAGGGATCGTCGGGATGAAGAAACGGCTTGCCGACCTCAGCGCGGTGGATCTCGATCTTGGGGTGGTGGTCGCGTTTGAAGCCCTCGACCAGCACGATGTCGACCTCGGACAGATGCGCCACCAGCTCCGGCAGTTCCGCCTCCGGCGCGCCGCGCAGCTCATGCATCAGCGCCCAGCGATTGGCGGAGGCGACCAGCACCTCGCTCGCCCCGGCGAGCCGGTGCGTGTGGGAGTCCTTGCCGGGCTTGTCGATATCAAAATTGTGGTGCGCGTGCTTGATGGTGGAGACAGCGAGCCCCCGCGCCACCAGCGCCGGGATCAGCCGCGCCAGCAACGTGGTCTTGCCGGCGCCACTCCATCCCGCAAAGCCGATCAGCCGCATCCTCGCCTCCCCGTTCCTACTGTTCCAGTTCGTGTCCGGGAGACACGAAGTCAAGCCGGCCCGGCGCATGATGCGATCGCGCTTTCCACTTGCCGCCGCGGGGAAGCCGTCCTAGCAGGGTGGGAGGAGATGGCGAACATGCAGGCCAGCGATCGTGAGACCGCGCCGGATCAGCCGGTCCGGCTTGACCTCAGGGGGCTCAAATGCCCCCTGCCCGCCTTGCACACCCGCCGGGCGCTGGAGCGTGCCGCGCCGGGTACCCGGCTCGTCGTCGAATGCACCGATCCGATGACGGTGATCGACATTCCCCATCTCGTGCGCCAGCTCGGCGACGAACTGGAGGGACAGGAGACGGCGGCGCTGCCGCTGGTGTTCCGCATCCGTCGGTCGGGCGGCTAGACCCCATCCCGCCACTCGAAGGGTAACGGTGCCTCGCGGAACGCGAAGCGGTCGAGATGTCGGGCCACGACGCCCTTCATCCGCTCGAGGATCTCCGTATCCGGCGCCGTAAGGCGCACCTCGAGTGCGTCGGCCGCCGCGCGCATGTCGGCTACGGCGCCATCGGGCAGCTTCACCTTCCCATGTTCGGGCGTGAACGCCACCTCCAGCTTGTGCGCCCAGTGCTTGCAGAGCTGTTGCAGATAGCGGCTGCCATGGCTTGTGGGCACATGCGCCTCGGTCGTCACCATGAGTTCTTCTCCAGCGGGATGCGATGGTATTAGAGTCGGTGGGAGCGGTGGACAGGTTCGCGCGCTCCCGCTTCTATGTGGGGGCGCCGGTACCGGATGGAAACGCCCGGCGCCTCGGGGGGATGGAATGAAACTGCCGCGCTTTTTCCTTGCCGCCGTTCTGTTGCTGGCCGGCCTCCTCGCCGGACAGGGCGCCTTCGCCCAGACCTCGCCGCGCCCGCCATGGGCCGCCGCCCCGGTGACGCAGAAGGGCAATGGCCCGCTGCCGACGCGCGTGGACACCCATGTCTATCTTCTGCGCGGCCTGTTCGGCGTATTCTCGCTCGGCATGGACAGCCTGTCGCAGGAACTGGTCGAGCAGGGTTATACCGCCGAGATCTACGGCTGGGACGAGGCGCAGAAGGTGGTGCAGCAGATTTCCACCCGCTTCCAGAACGGCCACACAGGCCCGGTGGTGGTGATCGGCCATTCGCTCGGCGCCAATGCGGTCATCGATGTCGCCACCACCGTGCAGGCGCAGAACATCCCGATCGTGTTCGGCGTCACCTTCGATGCCACTGATCCGGGCCCGGTGCCGGAGAACGTCGCTGTGTTCTATAATTTCTGGGCGCAGGATGGCTTCGGCAAGCCGGTCAGTGCGGTAGCGGGCTATACTGGCCAGCTGGAGAATTTCGACCTGTCGGGCGATCCGAACATCAGCCACACCAGCATCGACACGATGGACAAGTTCCATCAGTTCATCATCAAGACGCTGGAGAGAATGACGAGCAAGTGAAGGGTGGGCCACGCCCCTAGTGCTGCGCCGCGTGGGCCGGGCCGAGCGCATCCGATGGGGGGCGACTCGAAGGTGCGGTCCGGCCGCCCACGCGCGAATTGGAAGATCTGCTCTTTACACCGGGCAGACCGTCATCCCTCTGTTTATCAATGCCCCTACACTCATTTACAGTGTGAACCTCGCGCTTGCCAGAAGTGCGGATTTCTCGGCACCTGCGGTGCGATATTTTAACGCTTGTATCGACGGAAACAGGATAGTTTGAGACCAGCAGAGAGGTCATCTGAGCCGACCGTTCAATGCCTGTTTATTATCAGATCGACAATCCTGCTGCCGTAATATTCCGAGCCAATCGCGGTGAAGTGCACCGTGTCAAAGTGAAGTGGCTTCATCCCCACTTCAAGCCTGCACCGCGTGTTCGGACACATCGCCTCGATGAACGAAATATAGCGCGCGTCGGAATGCGTTCGATAATAGTCAGCCAGGAACTTATCAGCGGCAGAAGAGATCGGAAGAAGCTCGCCGTCGGACATCATGTCGTTATCTCCCCGGCCCAGCCGCTCGGCCAGGATGACAGGTACCGTCCGTCGAAAATAGGGAACAGGACCAAGTACGACAACGTCGATACCAGCCTTGTGCAGCTTTTGCACGGAGGCATCGAACAGGGCGAGCATGACCGGATCAGTAATTGGATCGCCACCCATCACGACAATCGACGGACGGTTGGCGAGTATCCACTCGAGTGCAAAAGCGTTGAGTGCCCGGCAATTCGGCCGTTGTGGGTTATCGTAGTCGACGAGTGGTATACAGCCGGAACCGGTGATCTGCCCCAAGGCGTATCCACGTTTGCGGAGGGCGGGCTCCAGCCCCCCAAAAAACTGCGCAACATGGCTGCTGCCCCACAGTACAACGTCCGGGCGATCCTCGGATAGACAAATGGTATCCAGATCTGCGGGGCCCTGCTCCGGCCGAAGGAAGCAGGTGCCTTCGCGAAAGACCGGCTGATAGGCATAATTGCCGAATGCGAGAATCTGCTGCACCTCGACCGCCATGCGCCCGGGAAAGCCGTTTGCCATCCGGATCACGCCGGCGGCGCCAATGAAAGTGACCATTGCGGCTGCCGTCAGGCCTAATATCGCTCGCCGCGGGAAGAACAATCCCCCTTTTCGACGCGGCGGCTGCTCTACGAATTTCCAGGAGAGCCAACCTAGAATGACAGACGCGGCACAACCGCCGATGAGGAAGACAAGCCCACTCAGATCAGGCCAGAGCATCCGCGAGAAGACGACAAGCGGCCAGTGCACGAGATAGAGCGAATACGAGATCTGGCCGAAGAACCGCATGACGGGCGTGCTGAGTAGCTTTGCGGGAATGTTCTCCGATCGCTCGCCTCCCCAAATCAGCAGCGCAGCGCCTATGCAGGGCACGAGTGCTGTGGCCCCTGGGAAGTGAGACTTGTTCGTCAATAACATCATGCCGACCAGGATAAGGGCCGTGCCGGCGGTAACCGCAGCCGCCCCCATCGTCTGGCTTTCAGTAAATCGCACCGCCGGCAGCGCCAGCATGGCGCCGATCAGCAGTTCGAATGCACGGAATGGTAGCAGATAGAACGCCGCCGACGGATCGCGCGTTATGAATACCTCGCACGCAACCAGCGACGCTAAGAACAGTGCCAGCAATACATGAGGTAGCGCGCGCCGGGCGAATTTACAACACAAGATGACGATAAACGGAAAGAATATATAAAATTGCTCCTCTACACCGAGCGACCAATAATGGAGCAAGGGAAGCTCCTCAGCGGCGGGGGCGAAATAGTCCGATTTCAAGTAGAAATATATATTTGCTGAAAATAGTGATGAAAACATCACCGATACGGAATATGACGACAACTGCCAAGGGTATAATATAAAGAATGCTGCTATGCTGGTTAAAAGCGTAACAGCAATGAAGGCTGGCGCTATGCGTCTAGCGCGCCGCTCATAGAAAGCGGAAAGAGAGAATGTTCCATCCAATATATCTCGGTATAATGATTTAGATATCAAAAATCCAGATATGACGAAGAATACATCTACCCCGATAAATCCTCCGGGCAGCCAGGTCGCGCCGAAATGGAAAATGACGACGCCGAGCACCGCTATAGCGCGCAGCCCATCGATGTGGGCGCGGTAATGAAGACGAGAATGCATGGAAGACGGTGGCCTCAGCTTGATTTTCGCGGCGAGTTTGGTGGCCGCTCAGCTAGATGTAAAGCGTAGCCGGAAGGCAAGCAAAGACGCTCTACGGTCGCCCCTGCCCGCCCCGGCGCATTCTGGCTCCATCCACAGGAGCCGCTCGCCATGGCTTATGGCCCGGCCCCCCCCCCCAGGCCGCCATTGCCCGCGCCGGCAATGCCGTGACTTGACACGACCAGAGCGGCAACAGCCGATTTCACCGAGCCGCGGTGGTGGAAGAAGCGACATGAGCCGACTGCCGTCCCTGATGGACGAGCAGAATCATTGCGTCTGAGAACAGAAGTCGCATGTGCGACCGTGCGCGCCCCTACGAAACGTCGCATCTTCTCATTCTGCGAGGTCGCGCCGATGGTGGATATGTAAGCAGTATTAAAGACTTGTAAGGTGGTGAGCCCGTCGGGATTCGAACCCGAGACCCCATGATTAAAAGTCACGTGCTCTACCGGCTGAGCTACGGGCTCCCACGTCAGGGGGCTTAAGGGTTTCACGCGCTGATGGCAAGCCGGCCGATGTTCCATGCCGGTCCTCACGCACAGCTCAGGGACATCGGTCCGCATACAGGACGGGACAAGCAGGTTTCCCATTCCCCCGCTCGGTTGCCACATTGCATTATCGCAAGATCGCCCTGTCGATCATACCGCTTCCGGTGGCTCCGGGGCGGGACTAGCTTTCCCCATGAATTCGGGCGGCGCCGCGCGGCGGCCCGGCAATCCGATGCAAGGAGTGGGTCACATGGCCAAAGTTCTCGTCCTCTATTATTCCTCCTACGGTCACATCGAGTCCCTCGCCCATGCGGTTGCCGAGGGCGCCCGCGAGGCCGGTGCCAGCGTCGACGTGAAGCGCGTTCCCGAGACTGTGCCGGAAGAGATCGCCCAGGCGAGCCACTTCAAGCTCGACCAGGCCGCTCCGATCGCGACGGTCGACGAGCTGAAGAACTACGACGCCATCATCTTCGGATCGGGCACCCGCTTCGGCACGGTGACCTCACAGCTGCGCAGCTTCATCGACCAGACCGGCGGCCTGTGGTTCACCGGCGCGCTGGTTGGCAAGGTCGGCTCGGTGTTCACTTCCTCCGCCACCCAGCATGGCGGGCAGGAATCCACCATTCTCGGCTTCATCCCCACTCTGCTGCATCACGGCATGATCGTCGTGGGCCTGCCCTATGCCTTCCAGGGCCAGATGGGCGTCGACGAGATCAAGGGCGGCTCGCCCTATGGCGCCTCGACCATCACCGATGGCGACGGCTCGCGTCAGCCCTCGCAGGTCGAGCTCGACGGCGCCCGCTTCCAGGGCAAGCATGTCGCGACCATCGCCGGCAAGCTGCACGGCTGATCCGCCGAACCGACGTCATGCCCGGCCTCGCGCCGGGCATCCATGCTCCTCTCCCCCAGAGCAGTTGGACGGCCGGGCTGAAAGGTCCGGCCATGACTTTTCGGGGCGATGCGCGCGGCCACGTGCGGCGATCAGCGGGCGGGAATGTCGCCCTTCGCCCAACCTTCCTTCACCTCGGCCTTGTGCGCCTCGAAGCGCCCCTGCCCGATCGCGGTGCGGATGCCCTTCATCAGGCTCTGGTAATAGGCGAGATTGACCCAGGTCAGCAGCATGGAGCCCAGCATCTCGTCGCAACGGATGAGGTGATGCAGATAGGCGCGGGAATAGTCGCGCGCGGCCGGGCAATCGCTCTCCTCGTCGAGCGGACGCGGATCATTGGCGTGGCGCGCATTCTTCAGGTTAATCTTGCCGAAGCGGGTGAAGGCCTGCGCATGGCGGCCGGCGCGGGTCGGCATCACGCAGTCAAACATGTCGACGCCACGCGCCACGCTCTCGATGATGTCGTCGGGCGTGCCGACCCCCATGAGATAGCGCGGCTTGCCAACGGGCAGGATCGGGTTCACCGCCTCGATCATGGCCAGCATCACCGTCTGCGGCTCGCCGACCGCGAGCCCGCCGATGGAATAGCCGGGGAAATCGATATCGACCAGGCCGCGCGCGGATTCCTCGCGCAGCTCGGCATCGTCGCCGCCCTGCACGATGCCGAACAGAGCCCGGCCCTTCGGCTGTTTCTCGAATGCCTTCTTCGAACGCTCGGCCCAGCGCAGCGAGAGGCGCAGCGCGCGGGCGATCTCTTCCCGGCTGGCGGGCAGCCGCACGCACTCGTCGAGCTGCATCTGGATATCAGAACCCAGCAGGCCCTGGATCTCCACCGAGCGCTCGGGCGAGAGCTCGTGATAGGCGCCGTCGATATGCGAGCGGAAGGTGACGCCCTTCTCGTTCATCTTGCGCAGGGCCGCCAGCGACATGATCTGGAAGCCGCCGGAATCGGTGAGGATCGGGTGCGGCCAGCGCATGAATTCATGCAACCCGCCGAGTTCCGCGACGCGCTCGGCGCTCGGGCGCAGCATCAGATGATAGGTGTTGCCGAGCACGATGTCGGCGCCGAGTTCGCGCACTTGATGAGGGTACATCCCCTTCACCGTGGCGGCGGTGCCTACCGGCATGAAAGCCGGCGTGTTGACGATGCCGCGCGGGGTCACGACCTCGCCGAGGCGCGCAGCGCCGTCGGTGGCCTTCAGGCGGTAATGGAAGTCTGTCGGGGTCTGGTCGGTCATGGGCGGGCTTGTGGCAGCAAAAGGCAGGCATCGCCATAGGAATAGAAGCGGTAGCCGGTCGCAACCGCGTGGGCATAGGCGCGCTTCTGCGCCTCATGGCCGATGAAGGCGGCGACCAGCATCACCAGCGTCGAGCGGGGCAGATGGAAATTGGTGAGCATGCCGTCGATGAAGCGGAAGCGATAGCCGGGCGTGATGAAGATGTCGGTCTCGCCGCGCCATGTCGCGAGCGTGCCATCCTCGGATGCCGCGCTCTCGATCAGCCGCGTTGCCGTGGTGCCGACGGTGACGACCCGCCCGCCGCGTGCCTTCACCGCGTTCAGCGCATTGGCAGTCTGCGCGGAAACCTCGCCCCATTCGGCATGCATGCGGTGGCCGCTGGTGTCGTCGCCCTTCACCGGCAGGAACGTCCCGGCGCCGACATGGAGTGTCACGCGGTGAGTCTCGACGCCGCGCGCTTCCAACCGGGAAATCAGTTCCGGCGTGAAATGGAGCCCGGCGGTGGGAGCGGCGACCGAGCCTTCATGGCTGGCGAAGATGGTCTGGTAGTCGGCGCGATCCTGCGCATCGTCGGCGCGCTTGGCGGCGATGTAGGGCGGCAGCGGGATATGGCCGATGGCGGCGATGGCGGCGTCGAGCGCGGGGCCCGACAGCGCGAAGCGCAGCGTCACCTCGCCGCCCTCGCCCTTGTCCTCCAGCACCGCGACGAGGCGCTGTGCACCTTGCGGCGGCGCAAACTCGATGGTGTCGCCGGGCGCCAGCCGCTTTCCGGGGCGCGCCAGCGCGAGCCAGCTATCGGGACCGATGCGCTTGTGCAGCATCGCCTCCACCTGCACGCCCGCGCCCTGCGAGGAGGAACGCCGGCGGATGCCGTCGAGCCGCGCCGGCACGACGCGGGTATCGTTCACCACCAGCGCGTCGCCGGGCGCCAGCAGCTCCGGCAGGTCGCGGACATGGGCGTCGGTCAATTCCCGCGCCGTGCCGGGACGCACCACGAGCAGGCGAGCCGCATCGCGCGGCACGACGGGCCGGAGCGCGATCCGCTCGGGCGGGAGCTCGAAATCGAACAGGTCGACACGCATGGGATTGAGTGTTCCAGAAACAGCGATCCCGGAGCGTGCTCGCGCACGTCCGGGATGACGCCTTGTTCGTTGTGGCCCGATCAGGCGGCCGCGACGCTCGCCTTGACGATCTTGTCGGGGTTCTGCACCGGCTCGCCACGCTTGATCTTGTCGACATTCTCCATGCCTTCAACGACCTCGCCCCACACGGTGTACTGGCCGTCGAGGAAGGAGGCGTCGGAGAAGACGATGAAGAACTGGCTGTCGGCGGAATCGGGATGCTGAGCGCGAGCCATCGAGGCGGCGCCGCGCACATGCCGGCCCTTGTTGAATTCCGCCTTCAGGTTCTTGCCCGAGCCGCCGCGGCCGGTGCCGGTGGGATCGCCGGTCTGGGCCATGAAGCCTTCGATCACGCGGTGGAACACCACGCCGTCATAGAAGCCGGACGAGGCCAGCTCGGCGATGCGCGCGACATGGCCGGGCGCGAGATCCGGGCGGAACTTGATCTTGACCGGGCCCTGCGTGGTTTCGAGCAGCAGGAAATTGGCGGTGTCAGACATGAATACCTCCTTGGAAATTCTGGAATCAGTGGCGCGCGAACGCGATCACTTGTCGCCGGCGACCTTCATCGAGACGATCTTGTCGGGGTTCTGTACCGGCTCGCCGCGCTTGATCTTGTCGACATTCTCCATGCCGGAGACCACCTGGCCGATCACGGTGTACTGGCCGTTCAGGAACGAGGCGTCGCCGAAGGTGATGAAGAACTGCGAGTTGGCGCTGTTCGGGCTGGAAGCGCGGGCCATGCCCACCGTGCCGCGCTTGAACGGCACGTTGGAGAATTCCGCCGGCAGGTTGGGGTAGCGAGAGCCTCCCGTGCCGTTGCCGTACTGGCCGTCGCCGGTCTGGGCCATGAAACCCTCGATCACGCGGTGGAACGGCACGTTATTGTAGTAACCCTCGCGCGCCAGCGTCTTGATGCGCTCGGCATGCTGGGGGGCAAGGTCGTTGCGCAGCACGAAGATCACCGGACCCTTGGTGGTGTCCATGATGATGGTGTTCTGCGGGTCGACATTCGGCGGCAGCTTCGGCGCCTGCGCCATCGCCGGCAGCGCCAGCGCGACAGTCAGGGCCAGAGCGGCGAAAAGGCTGCGGATCATCGATATGAACTCCGTTGAGCGAAGGCGGGCGGGCACCCGTGCCTAGCCGGCATGGCCGAAGCGGGCCTTGAGCCGGATCAGCACAGCGGGTGGCACGAAGGGGGAAACATCGCCTCCCATGGCGGCGATCTGCCTGACCAGAGTGGCGGTGATGGGGCGGGCAATGGGCGAGGCTGGCAGAAAAACCGTTTGCACGCCGGGTTTCAGCGTGGCGTTCATGCCGGCCATCTGCATCTCGTAGTCGAGATCGGTGCCGTCGCGCAGGCCGCGAATGAGCAGGCTGGCGCCCTGCTCCTCGGCGGCGTCGACCACCAAATTGTCGAAGGTCACGCAGTCGAGCGCGGCCCCCGCCTCCGCGGCGATCGGCGCGAACACCTCGCGCAGCAGGTCAAGCCGCTCACTCGCCGTGAACAGCGGCGTCTTGCCGGGATGAATGCCGACGCCGACGACGAGGCGGTCGACCAAGCGCGCGGCGGCGCGGACGACTTCCAGGTGGCCGTTGGTCGGCGGGTCGAACGAACCGGGATAGAAGGCGATGCGCGTCGCGCTCATGAGCCGTCTCTCATTGCGCGGAAAGCGTTAGCCGCGTCGGCGCCTTGACGCAAGCGACGAGGCGCGTCTGCGCCGCTCACCGTTCGCCGCGCTCGATCCATTTGATGACGTTGGGCGCCCGGTAATCGCGCATCCGCGCCAGCAGTTGCTCGGGATATTGCGCCACCAGCAGCATGTCGCGATGCGCGCGGCGCATGAACCCCTCCTCGACCGTATGGTCAAGAAAGCTCAGCATGGGGTCGTAATAGCCGTCGGTGTTGAGCAGGGCGCAGGGCTTGCCGTGGCTGCCGAGTTGCGCCCAGGTCCACACCTCGAACAGCTCCTCCAGCGTGCCGATACCGCCCGGCAGCGCGACGAAGCCGTCCGACAATTCGGCCATCAGCGCCTTGCGCTCGTGCATGGAGCCGACGACGCGCAGGTCGGACAGTCCGCGATGGGCGATCTCCTTCTCCACCAGCCGCTGCGGGATGATGCCTGTGACCTCGCCCCCGGCCTCCAGTGTCGCATTGGCCAGCGCCCCCATCAGCCCCACCGAGGCGCCACCATAGACGAGGCCGATGCCCTCGCGGGCCAGCAGCGTCCCGAGCGCGGTGGCGGCGTCCATATAGGCCGTGCGGCGGCCGCCATTCGAGCCGAGGAAGACGCAGATGCGACGCATGCCCTTGATCCCGCTGTTCACCACCGGTGGAAACCTGAATTGAGACGGCTGCGTGAAACTGCGACGGCGCCACCCGGGGCGCCGTCGCGATTGCCACTGTCATCTGGAGCGTGCCGGACGCGGTCAGCCCTCGCCGCCCTCGTCCGCGTCCTCGCCCTCTTCCTCGGTCACCCGCTCGACCGAAACCACCTTCTCGTCGGCGGCGGTGTCGAACACGATGACGCCCTGGCTACCACGGCCGACGATGCGGATGCCGTTCACGGGGCAACGAATGAGCTGGCCGCCGTCGGTCACCAGCATGATCTGGTCGGATTCCTCGATCGGGAAGGAGGCGACCAGCGGCCCGTTGCGCTCGTTCACCGCCATGGCGACGATGCCCTTGCCGCCGCGCCGCGTGGTCCGATACTCGAAGGACGAGGTGCGCTTGCCGTAGCCGTTCTCCGAGACGGTGAGGATGAACTGCTCCGCCGCACCCATCTCCACGTAGCGTGCCTGATCGATGTCGGCCGGGGCGGCGACCGCCTCCTCGGCATCGGCCTCGACCGCGGGCTCGGCCTCATCCGTGCCGGTCTCGCTGCCGCTCTGCGCACGGCGTACCGCATTGGCCAGCTTAATATAGGCTGCGCGCTCCTCGGCGCTCGCCTCTATATGGCGAATGATCGCCATGGAGATGAGCTTGTCGCCCTCTTCCAGCTGCACGCCGCGCACGCCCATGGAATCACGGCCCTTGAACACGCGGACCTCGGTGACGGGGAAGCGGATGCACTGTCCCCGTGCGCTGGTGAGCAGCACATCGTCCTGCTCGGTGCAGAGCTGGACGTCGGCGATCGCCTCGCCCTCTTCCAGCTTCATGGCGATCTTGCCGTTGCGGTTGACATTGGTGAAGTCGGACAGCTCGTTGCGCCGCACCGTGCCGCCGGTGGTGGCGAACATGATCTGTAGCCGGCTCCATGTCTCCTCGTCCGGCAGCGCCATGATCGAGGTGATGCGCTCGTCGGCGTCCAGCGGCAGGATGTTGACCAGTGCCTTGCCGCGGGCCTGCGGTGCCGCGATGGGCAGGCGCCAGACCTTGAGCTTGTAGACCTGCCCCTTGGACGAGAAGAACAGCACCGGCGCATGCGTCGAGGCGACGAACAGCCGGGTGACGAAATCCTCGTCGCGGGTCTGCATGGCGGAGCGGCCCTTGCCGCCGCGCCTCTGTGCCCGATAGGTCGACAGCGGCACGCGCTTGACATAGCCCGCATGCGAGACGGTGACGACCATGTCCTCGCGGGCGATGAGGTCCTCATCCTCGAAATCGCCTTCCGCCTCGATGATCTCGGTCTTGCGGGGGGTGCCGAATTCCGCTTTCACCGCAAGGAGTTCGTCCTTGATGATGGTACGGATGCGCTCCCGGCTGCCGAGAATGTCGAGATATTCGCGGATCTCCACGGCGATCTTGTCGAGCTCGTCCGCCACCTCGTCGCGGCCGAGCGCGGTGAGGCGTTGCAGGCGCAGTTCGAGAATGGCGCGGGCCTGCTCAGCGGAGAGCCGGTAGGTGCCGTCCTCGGCCAGGAGATGGCGCGGGTCGTCGATCAGCGCGATCAGTGGCGCCACATCCATGGCGGGCCAGTGGCGCGTCATCAGCGCCTCACGGGCGGTTGCCGGATCTGGCGAGGTGCGGATGGTATGGATGATCTCGTCAATGTTGGCGACGGCGATGGCGAGGCCAACCAAGACATGCGCCCGGTCGCGTGCCTTGCGCAGCAGGAATTTAGTGCGTCGGCTAACGACATCCTCGCGGAAGGCGACAAAGGCAGTCAGCAGGTCGAGCAGCGTCATCAGCGCCGGACGACCGCCATTCAGCGCCACCATGTTGACGCCGAACGAGGTCTGCAGCGCCGTCATGCGGTAGAGATTGTTCAGCACGACGTCGGCCTGGGCGTCGCGCTTAATCTCGAACACCACGCGCAGGCCCTCGCGCGAAGATTCGTCGCGGATCTCGGCGATGCCTTCCAGCCGCTTCTCGCGCACCAGCTCGGCGATGCGCTCGATCATCGTCGCCTTGTTCACCTGATAGGGAATGGCGGTGACGATGATGGCATCGCGGTCCTTGCGCAACTCCTCGATGGTGGCGCGCGAGCGCATCACCACGGAGCCGCGGCCGGTCAGATAGGCCTGCCGAATGCCACTGCGGCCGAGGATGAACGCGCCCGTCGGGAAGTCCGGCCCCTGGATGTGCTCCAGCAGCTTTTCGATGTCGATCTCGGGATCGTCGATCAGCGCGACGCAGGCATCGACCACCTCGCCGAGATTATGCGGCGGTATATTGGTCGCCATGCCCACGGCGATGCCGCCGGCGCCGTTGACCAGCAGGTTGGGAATGCGGGCGGGGAGCACGGTCGGCTCCTGCTCGCGCCCGTCATAGTTCTCCTGGAAGTCGACGGTGTCCTTGTCGAGATCGTCGAGCAGCGTCATTGCCGGCTTGGCGAGGCGCACTTCGGTGTAACGCTCGGCCGCGGGCGGATCGCCGTCGACGGAGCCGAAGTTACCCTGCCCGTCGATCAGCGGCAGGCGCATGGAAAAATCCTGCGCCAGGCGCACCAGCGCATCGTAGATCGCCTGATTGCCGTGCGGATGGTACTTGCCCATCGTGTCGCCAGTGACGCGCGCGGATTTGTTGTAGGGCCGCTCGGGCGTGTAGTTGTTCTCGGCCATGGAGAACAGGATGCGCCGGTGCACCGGCTTCAGTCCGTCGCGGACGTCGGGCAGCGCACGCGAGACGATCACGCTCATCGCGTAGTCGAGATAGCTGCGCGACAGCTCTTCGGTGATCGAGACGGGCCGGATGTCCGAAGGACCGCCGCCCTCCGGCTTCAAAGTATCGGAATCGGACAAGGAACCACTTTCCGCAGTTGCCGAACAGGTAGCCCTGTCTAGCCGATTCCGCAGGCAAGCGCCAGCGCGGGCGGCATTTCGGTGACCTTAAAACATATTATAAATCAACACGTTATGCGATTGTTTTGCCGCCTGTGGAGAAACATGGCGGAAGCGTGGCGCAAAGGTACTCCAGCGCCGTCGTTGCGGACCTCCGCACGGCGCGACAGCCGCCACCCGCGAGACCCCGACCGAGCACTTGCGCGCCGGCCCCGCGCATGTGCAGATCATGGGATCGCGGCCAGGATGCACCCATGCTCGACTATGTGTTCTCCGCTGCCGTCACCTTGCTGGTGGTGATCGACCCGATCGCGCTGGCGCCGATCTTCGTGGCGGTGACGAGCGACCTATCGACCAGTGAGCGGCGCCTCGTCGCGCTGCGCTCCTGTGCGATCGCGCTCGCTATCCTGGTGCTGTTCGGGCTGGCCGGTGCGCCGCTGCTCGCCGCGCTCGGCATCACCCTCCCCGCCTTCCGTATCGCCGGCGGGCTGCTGCTGTTCACCATCTCGTTCGAAATGGTGTTCGCCCGCCGCACCGAGCGCAAGTTCGACGCCAGCGAGGCCTCGCTGCGTGAGCAGGCGCTGCGCATGCTGGCGGTATTTCCCCTCGCCATCCCGCTGATGGCGGGGCCCGGCGCCATCACCGCCATGCTGCTGCTGGCCGGCGAAGCCAAGCGCGACCCCGCGCGGCTCGCGGTGCTGTTCGTCATCACCCTGCTGGTGCTGGCGAGCTGCCTCGCCGTCTTCCTCACCGCCGAGCGGGTCAATCGTTGGCTCGGCGTCACCGGCAACGCCATCCTGTCGCGCCTGCTCGGTGTGGTGCTGGCGGCACTTGCCGTGCAGTTCGTGATGGACGGCATCCGCGCCGGCTTCTTGAGCTGATCGGCGACCGAGAGGCCACGTTTGCGTGTGTTGACACGTCCGCAGGCGAGACTACCGCTCTCGCCTGACGGGGCATCCTGGCCCATCAGGCGATGGCGACGTGGATCCCACCCAGGGCGGAATCCCGCGCCGCCGGCGTGGATCAGAATGGAATCTCGTCGTCGAGATCGCCGCCACCGCCGCCGCCGAACTTGCCGCCGCCGACCGAGGCCGGCTTGCGGTCGCTGCCGCCGAAGGAGCGCCCACCGCCCGAGGAGGCGCTGGAACCACCGCCGGAATAGCCGCCGCTCGCACCGAAGTCGCTGCCGCCGGCACCGGTGCCGAAGTCATCGCCGCCGCCTTCCGAACCGCCACTGCGGCTGTCGAGGATAGTCAATTCGCCGCGGAACGGGCGCAGCACGACTTCGGTGAAATAGCGCTCGGGTCCGCCGGACTGGTCACTCGCCTTGCGCGTCTCCAGCTGGCCCTCGATATAAACCTTGCTGCCCTTGCGCAGATATTGCTCGGCCACGCGCAGCAAGTTCTCGTTGAAGATCACGACGCTGTGCCACTCGGTGCGCTCGCGGCGCTCACCGGAGGCCTTGTCGCGCCAGGTCTCGGAGGTGGCGATGCGCAGATTGCAGACCCGTCCGCCGTTCTGGAACGTACGCACTTCCGGATCGCGACCCAGATTGCCGACCAAGATCACCTTGTTGACGCTGCCCGCCATAACATCCTCCGAAATCCGGACGCCCGCCGCGGCGCGCGCTCTATCAAAGATTGCATTCTATCCCACTGGCGCGGTCCCGCGCACCCCGCCGCTTGCTTGTCCACACATTGCCGCCGGCACCAGGGAACCCGCCGCCGTCGCCCAGCGCTTCATTTCCAAATAATGTTCTTGTTATGTTCCTAGCATTGTGGCTAGCTCGGCACAACATACGGATTCGCGCGATTGCGCAGCGCAGGACGAGCACTATGTTATCGACGTGAACAACACAGAGCGTCGTGCCATGAACAACGATCCGCGCAGTCGCCGTCGTGCCCGTGCCATCGCCCTCCAGCTGGAGGACGCCCGCCAGACGATGATCCGTCGGGCCATCCTGGCCGTATCGGCTGGACTGATCGCCGCCGCTGGCCTTGGCGCCATGTGGCACGGCTTTTCGTGGCAGGGTTTCTGAGCTTCGCCGGGACGGGCGGCCGCCCCGCGATGAGAATTGCGGTATAGCCGCCCGTTTGACACTTACCGGCGAAAAGAGCTCGGAATGAAGGACCGCGTGGACCTCCCGCGCCGCGACGCACGTTCGATCACCATACGCGGCGCGCGCGAGCACAATCTCAAGAACGTCGACCTCGAAATCCCGCGCGACAGTCTGGTCGTGTTCACCGGCCTTTCCGGTTCCGGCAAATCATCGCTCGCCTTCGACACCATCTATGCCGAGGGTCAGCGGCGTTATGTCGAGAGCCTGTCGGCCTATGCGCGCCAGTTCCTGGAGATGATGCAGAAGCCGGACGTCGACCAGATCGACGGCCTGTCGCCGGCCATCTCCATCGAGCAGAAGACCACCTCGAAGAATCCGCGCTCCACGGTCGGCACCGTCACCGAGATCTACGATTACATGCGCCTGCTCTGGGCACGCGTCGGCGTGCCCTATTCGCCGGCCACCGGCCTGCCGATCGAGAGCCAGACCATCAGCCAGATGGTCGACCGCACGCTGCTACTGCCGGAGAAGACCCGGCTGTTCCTGCTGGCGCCGGTGGTGCGCGGGCGCAAGGGCGAGTACCGCAAGGAACTGGCTGAGTTCCAGAAGAAGGGCTTCCAGCGCGTCAAGATCGATGGCGAGTTCTATGAGATCGCCGATGCGCCGGCGCTCGACAAGAAGTTCAAGCACGACATCGACGTGGTGGTGGACCGCCTGGTCGTGCGCCCGGACATCGCCAGCCGCCTGGCGGATTCGCTGGAGACCGCGCTCGGCCTTGCCGACGGCATCGCCGTGCTCGAATTCGCCGACGAGAAGGAAGAGAGCGGCGATGCCCGCCGCATCCTGTTCTCGGAAAAATTCGCCTGCCCGGTCTCCGGCTTCACCATTTCCGAGATCGAGCCGCGGCTATTGTCATTCAACAACCCGTTCGGCGCCTGCCCGGTGTGCGACGGGCTGGGCCATGAGAGCAAGATCGACCCGGACCTCGTGGTGCCGGACAAGGCACGTTCGCTCAAGCAGGGCGCCCTCGCTCCCTGGGCGAAGTCATCCTCGCCCTATTACGGCCAGACGCTGGATGCCCTCGCTCGCCATTACGGTTTCAAGCTCTCCGTGCCGTGGGCGGACCTGCCGCAGAAAGCGCAGGACATCATCCTGCACGGCTCGGGCAGCGAGGCCATCCGCTTCGTCTATGACGACGGCATACGCGCCTATGAGACCTCGAAGACCTTCGAGGGCATCATCACCAATCTGGAGCGGCGCTGGCGCGAGACCGAGAGTGACTGGGCGCGCGAGGAGATCGGCAAATATTTCTCCGCCGTGCCCTGCGCCGCCTGTCATGGCTACCGACTGAAGCCCGAGGCGCTGGCGGTGAAGATCGCCGGCCGGCACATCGGCGAGGCTGCCCAGCTCTCCGTGCGCAATGCTCTGGAATGGTTCGGCTCGCTGCCCGGCCAGCTCACGGACAAGCAGAACGAGATCGCGGTGCGGATTCTCAAGGAGATCCGCGAACGCCTCGCCTTCCTGCTCGATGTCGGGTTGGACTATCTCACGCTCGCCCGCGCCTCCGGCACCCTGTCCGGCGGCGAGAGCCAGCGCATCCGCCTTGCCTCGCAGATCGGCTCGGGCCTGACCGGCGTGCTCTATGTGCTGGACGAGCCCTCCATCGGCCTGCACCAGCGCGACAATGAGCGCCTGCTCGGCACGCTGCGGCGGCTGCGCGATCTCGGCAATACGGTAATCGTGGTCGAGCATGACGAGGACGCCATTCTCGCGGCGGATTATGTGGTCGATGTCGGACCGGGCGCCGGCGTGCATGGCGGACGCATCGTCGCCCAGGGCACGCCGAAGGAAATCCTCGCCAACCCGAACTCGCTGACGGGAAAATATCTCACCGGCGAACTCACCGTCCCTGTGCCCAAGCGCCGCAAACCGGATCGCAAGCGCATGCTGCGCGTGGTCAATGCCCGCGCCAACAATCTGAAGAACGTCACGGCGGAAATCCCGCTCGGTCTGTTCACCGCCGTCACCGGCGTGTCGGGCGGCGGCAAGTCCACCCTGCTGGTCGACACGCTCTACAAGGCCGTCGCGCGCCGGCTGAACGGCGCCTCCGAGCCGCCGCTGGCGCATGACGGGCTGGAGGGTCTGGAGCACCTCGACAAGGTCATCGACATCGACCAGTCGCCGATCGGCCGCACGCCGCGCTCGAATCCCGCGACCTATACCGGCGCCTTCACGCCGATCCGCGAATGGTTTTCCGGCCTGCCGGAAGCCAAGGCGCGCGGCTATGGGCCGGGCCGCTTCTCCTTCAACGTGAAGGGCGGGCGCTGCGAGGCCTGCCAGGGCGACGGCGTCATCAAGATCGAGATGCACTTCCTGCCCGACGTCTACGTCACCTGCGATGTCTGCAAGGGCAAGCGCTACAATCGCGAGACGCTGGATGTCACCTTCAAGAACAAATCCATCGCCGACGTGCTCGACATGACGGTCGAGGAAGGTGCGGAGTTCTTCAAGGCGGTGCCGGCAGTGCGCGAGAAGCTGGAGACGCTGTCGCGCGTCGGTCTCGACTACATCAAGGTCGGTCAGCAGGCGAACACGCTCTCTGGCGGCGAGGCGCAGCGCGTAAAGCTCTCCAAGGAGCTGTCGCGCCGGGCGACCGGGCGCACGCTCTACATCCTCGACGAGCCGACCACCGGCCTGCATTTCGCCGATGTCGCCAAGCTGCTCGAAGTGCTGCACGAACTGGTCGAGCAGGGCAACACGGTGGTGGTGATCGAGCACAATCTCGAGGTCATCAAGACTGCGGACTGGGTGATCGATCTCGGTCCGGAAGGCGGCGACGGCGGCGGCGAGATCGTCGCGGCCGGCCCGCCGGAGGTGGTCGCCAAGGCCGAGCGCAGCCACACCGGCCGCTTCCTTGCCGAGGTGCTGGCCCGCCGCCCTCTCAAGCCGCGCAGCGCGGCGGAATAGGCTCCGCCCCCATTGAAGGGGGGGGCGGAGCGGGGTTCAAGCCTCCTGACGCAGCCGCACCAGATGTACCGTTACCGCGATCAAGACGAGCGTGGCGCCGAATTGATGCGCCAGCGCGATGTCGATCGGCACCTGGTGCACCAGCGTCATGATCCCTAGCGAGGCCTGCGCCGAGACCAGCGCCAGGATAAGCAGGGCTCGCCGGCTGACCGCGCCACGCAGCCGCCGTGCGCTCAGCCAGTGCCCCAGTGCGAAGGCCAGCAGCACATAGGCGCCGAGCCGGTGGTTGAACTGGACGGTGAGAACATTCTCGAAGAAATTCCGCCAAACCGGCTGCTGCACAAGCAAATCCGCCACTGGCGGCACAAGGTGCCCGTCCATCAGCGGCCAGGTCGTGTAGGTCAGCCCGGCATCGAGGCCGGCCACCAGCCCCCCGAGGAAAATCTGGATCAACACGAGGGCAAAGAGCAGGCGGGCGTGGCCGCGCAGCCATTGCGGTGCCGCCCGCCGATCCTGCGTCGGCTTCAGCGTCACGGCGACCGCCACGGTCGCGGCGAGGATGATGCAAGCCAGCGTAAGATGTGTCGCCAGCCGGTACTGGCTGACATCGACCCGGTTCACCAGCCCCGAGGCGACCATCCACCAGCCGACCGCGCCCTGCAACCCGCCCAGGGCAAACAATCCCGCCAGTTTCCAGCCGAGCGGCCGGTCGATCAGGCCGCGCCAGAGGAAGAACAGGAAGGGCAGCAGGAAGACGAAGCCGATCAGCCGTCCCAGCAGCCGGTGGCCCCATTCCCACCAGAAGATGTGCTTGAACTCGCCGAGGCTCATCCCCCGGTTGATCTGCTGGTATTGCGGAATCTGGCGGTACTTCTCGAATTCCACCTGCCAAGCCTGCTCGCTCAGCGGCGGCAATGTGCCGGTCACCGGCTTCCATTCGGTGATGGAGAGGCCGGATTCGGTCAGGCGCGTGGCGCCGCCCACCACCACCATGAGCACGATCATCGCGGCCACCACATAGAGCCACAGCCGCACCGGCCGGAGGTGGTCGGCGGTGTGGGCAATGCCGTCGTCCGGCAGGGCAAGTCGATCGAGGGCCATGAATGCGTTTCCCAGAGGCGCCCGTCACGGGCGTCCGTTGTGACGGTATCCCTAGCCCCCCAGCGGCCGGAAACGCCGCAGCCTCGGGCACCGTGCGCCGGTCGGCTTCCGTGCCGGCGCGGCGAGCGATATAGAGGCCGGGCGCCGGGTGCAACGAGACTCTTTGTCCCGTGACCGGATAGCACCGCCCCGCGACATCTGTCGGAGTTCGCCCGTGAAGAGTTCCCGCCCCGGCCTGTCCCCGCGCCTGCGCAAGTTCATCGGCACGGTCGCGATGTTCGTGCTGGTCATCTGCTGGGCGCTCGGCGCCATGGCGCTGGCGCAGGGGCGTGTCACCACCCTGCCCGCGACCTGGCAGTTCTTCGCCTATGTGGTGCTGGGCGTGGGCTGGATCCTGCCGGCGGGCGTGCTGATCCGATGGATGCAGAAATACGACCGCAAGCCGGAAAACCTCTGAATTGCGGGTCGGTCAGGCCGCGCGGGGAAGCGCGGCATCCGGCGGGGCCAGCGTCACCATGGCGATGTCGCTGAAGCCTGCCGCCGCCAGTTCGTCGAACGCCTCGACTGCATCGGTGGCCGGCATGCCGGGTTGCGTCACCAGAATAAGTGTCGGCTTGAGACTGGCCAGCCGTTCCGCCCCCTCGGCACCGCCGAGCGGTGGCGCCGCGACCACGACATGGTCGTAGGTCTGCTCCAGCGCGCTGAGGATGAGCGTCAGCCGATCCGTGGCGATGAGCCCATTCGCGTCGCGCGCGCCGCGCCCGGGCGGTATGACATGGCAGCGCGAGGCGGCTTCACGGTGAATGGCGTCGGAGAAGCTTGCGACGCCGAACAGCAGATCGGTGAGGCCCGGCGCGCGAGGATCTGCGGTCAGTTCCTCCAGGAGTGGCGACAGCATATCGAGACAGACGATCACCACGCGCCGCTCGACCGAAGCAAGCGAACGGCCGAGTGACAGCGCACAGCGCGCAATTCCCTCGTCGGATGTGGGCCCCGTCACCACGACCAGCCGTGCCGCATCGCCCCTCAGCTCGATCAACCGCGACAAGTCAGCGAGTTCGGCATCGCTCGCTACTCGCCGGCGCGGCGCAGGAGCGGCCTCCTCGTCACTGACGATGTCGTTACTGGCACCGCCGATCCACGGAAGATGCTGCGTCGGCTCGTTGGACGCCAGTTGCGGCACCGCCGGCGTCGCCGAGGCTTCCGGCTCACTATTGCGCCGGCGCCGGGCGAATGCCTGCAGCGCCAGCACCAGCCCGAAAGCGGCGGCGGCGGCGGCTAGGCCGATCACCCGGGGGGATGGCGCCAGCGGCGCCTCGGCAGGCACCGCCCGCATGGCCGGTCGCGCGGCCATCGCGATCGGGCCGGCAGGGTCCATGTTGAAAGCGCCTTTCTCCTGCCTCAGCCGCAGGTAGCTGTCGGCGAAGGCGTTGGCGATATCGGCGGAGAGCTTCGGGTCGGGGGCAATGAAACTGATCGCGGTCTGCCCATCGCGGCGCTCCGTTACCGTCAACCCCTTCTCGACGGCCCGCAGGGTCTGCGAATCGACCGAGCCCGGCGCCGCAGCCGGCAAGCCGAACAGCGACGCGAAGCGTCCGCTGGCATCGGGTCGGGGCGACAGCAGGCGAGCGCCCAGGTCCCGGCCCTCCAACACCTGTCGGGCAAACTCGCGCGAGGAGATGATCTGCGACCGGCTGCTCATCGCCCCGGCCCCGCGCCCCTCGGCGAGCAGGAGGGCCTCGGCTGCGTAACGCGGCGGGGCCATCTGGAGAGCGACACCACTGGCGAGAAGCGCGGCGAAGGCGGGAAGCAGCAGGTTGCGCCGCATATAGGGGCCGCTTCGGACCAGCAGCGCGCGTGCCCGTTGGCGCACCGATGCCGTTTCAGTCCCGACGACCGAAGAAACCTCTACCGCTATGTTGCTCTCGTGCACCATGGCGCCATTAGGCGCTCAATGTGGTTTCCACGGCGTTAAAGCGGCAATTTGCGAAGGCTCGAAATGGTCGGAGCGAGAGGATTTGAACCTCCGACCCCTAGTCCCCCAGACTAGTGCGCTAACCGGACTGCGCTACGCTCCGACGCCGTGAGGCGTCGCTTGTCTAGCCATTTGCGCCGCGCGACGCAAGCCGCTGCTTTAGGCTCTTTTCCGGCAATCCACTTTCTTGTTCGCCTTCCGGCTCCGGGCCGATCTCTTTCTCTGTCGACGCGCTCAGGCGCTGGAACAGGCCGAGCACGACCAGCGTGAGGCACGCCGCCGCAACCAGAATCGCTGGATAGGCCACATGGGCGGCGTCTTCGCGCGCGGTCTCGAACACCAGCACCAGTGCTTCAAGGAACAATGCGATGATGATGGTGGAGACGAACTTGGTCAGCCCACGCCGCGTGTCGGCAGCTGTGCGTTTCTCGCGGCCGGCGGGAACCTCCTCCTCGAAGAAATATTTGGCCACATCGAAAAGCGCGATGGCGACGATGAGATAGCCGACGATTTCAAGGAGCGCCTGATGCAGCGGCATGCCCTCACCCAACCCCTTGGTCAGCACGACATAGGGCGCGTAGACGAGAAGCACGGCGGCGACGGCCATAATCGCACAGGCGGCGACGGCGAAGACGAGGCGGATGACAAAGCTCATGCGGGGCACCCGGTGGAAAACGACCGGGAGGTAACTAGGTCGCGCCGTGCGCCCGACAAGAGAGCGAGGCCGCCGCATGTTGCGTGGCTTCGAACTATAGTTACGGTCCCGTCGTGGAGAGATGTGATGACCCAGCATTCTAACGGCCACCACACGCACGGTGCCGCCCTCGAGCCCGGTGGGGTGTCGGTAAGGATCATCCCGCCATTGCAGGAGATGCTGGCTCGACTGGAGACACGCCGGTCCGCGCCGTTACGCGGCCTCGTCGAGCCGGGGCCGAACCGGGAAGAACTTGATTGCCTGCTGCGCCTTGCCACGCGCGTGCCCGACCACGGCAGGCTCGTGCCTTGGCGCTTCGTCGTCATCGAGGGCGAGGCGCGCGGCGCCTTAGGCGAGCGACTGGACGCACTCTACGCACTACAGAATCCGAGCCTGCCGGATTCCAAGGCGGATATGTGGACGCTCTACATGCGCCGCGCGCCACTGACCATCGTGCTGGTCAGCCGTCCCGATCCCGCCGCCAAGGTGCCGGAATGGAATCAGGTTCTCTCCGTGGGCGCCGCAGGGATGGCGCTCACCGCGGCGGCAGCGGCGCTCGGCTTCGCTACGCAGTGGCTGCTGAAATGGCCCGGCCGCGATCCGGATGCCGCGGCGCTACTGGGCGTGACGGCGGGCGAGAGGGTTGCCGGGTTCATTCATATCGGTCGACCGGATCGCATCAACGAGGACCGGCCGCGCCCAGCGCTTGAAAACGTCGTCAGCCACTGGAGGCCGTAGAGGCCCTGCAGTCGACGTCCTTCGATGGCGGACGACGCGCCCCTGAGCCCGCCACGGCGTGCCCGCCGGCATCAGCCCCTGACATTCCCCAATGGCTTCCAGGGTCGATGATGAAAAATCAGTCCGGGCATGGGTATAGACGTAAAAATGTGAGTATTGTTGACATTTCATCTTGCAGTGTAGGTGGCCGAGCTGCATCCTGACAGAGGCGTATGTCTTATGAATTATAACATGCGGCACACGTCGAATCCCCATTCTAGCCATTGAACCGTGATCCCCTCGCCACATTTCCTTTCCATCCAGATTCGCAGGATGCAACAGGAGAAGGACAGAGGTATTGACGGCTTGGGGATCGGGACGGATTGCCACCGCGGCTCTCGCGATGGGGATCATCTTCGCCGCCGGCGGCAAACCTGCGCTAGCTGAACAGAAGAAGAGTTTCGCGACGACCGGAATGGCGTCGTATTATGGTTATGGCGGCCGCACCGCGAACGGCGAACGACATAATGCGCAGGCCATGACGGCTGCTCATCGTACCCTGCCCTTTGGCACCAGGGTGCGTGTTACCAACGCGTCGAACGGTCGCTCGATCGTGTTGCGCGTGAATGATCGCGGCCCGTTCGTGCGCGGTCGCATCATCGATGTATCGACCGCCGCCGCCGACAGCCTCGGCTTTCGCAAGCGCGGTGTGGCAAAGGTCGAGATCGCCGTCGTCGATTGACACGGCTCAAGGAGTACGGCCCGGCACGACTGGGCCGTCCCCTCCAATCTCTGCACCGACTATTCGCGCGCGGCGTCGAGAAGGCGCCGGCACTCCTGCAACTCGTACAGGGTCGCCTGCAGGCGCTGGACGTCGTTCGGTGAAATCTGGGCGCGTGACCCCGCCGGCGGCAGCGGTTCCGTCACGCGGGCTCCCGGCTCCTCGACAGGACGCAGCACGACCGGGCGAGCGGGCGGGGGCACGTCCGGACCGCGCGAACGCGGCGGCTCCGACACCGGCTCGTCCTCATACCCCTCATATTCCTCGTCCGGCTCCGGTTCCGGCGTCACCGCACGGAACGGGAAATTCGGACGGGGCTCGGCGGGGCGGAGCGGCACGGGTGGTACATCCACACGCCGGCTTTCCGCAGGCGCCACGTCGGGTTCACGGCGACGGGCAGGCTCCCCTCGCGGGAGTTCACCGCGCGAGGGCTCATTGCGTGCCGGTCGCGATTGTGGTGCGAGATCCGGCAAGAGCGGCAACTCCATGAAGCCGGGCTCGCTGTCGGCTGGCCGGCGCAGCTTGGGATTGGTGGCCGCCCGACGCGCCTGAGCGGGCTCCTCGGCCGCGTCACGCTGGCGCGACGGCAGAAGATTCAGGAGACCACTGAGCGGTCCTGAACGCGGGACGGCCTCCGTCTCCCGGCCGCTTCCGGGATGCCCGGCATCGACCGGCTCGCGCGCGGGGCGACGGCCGGCGGGACGTTCGGCCTCGTCGAATTCGGCAGCGCCAAACTCCTCGGCTTCAACATCGCGCCAGATGGCCTGCACATAGCGCGGCCCCTCATCCTTGAGGATGCGCTGCACGCCTCGGATCGTGTAGCCCTCGGAATAGAGCAAATGCCGGATGCCGCGGAGCAACTCGACATCGTCCGGCCGGTAGTAACGCCGTCCACCGCCCCGTTTGAGCGGGCGGATCTGCGGGAACCGCGTCTCCCAGAACCGCAGCACGTGCTGCGGCAGGTCGAGATCTTCGGCGACCTCACTGATCGTGCGGAAGGCGTCGGGACCCTTCTCCACGCTCGGCTACTCCTCGCGACGGCTCACGCCTCGGAGGCGTCCGCGTCGCCGTTGATCTGCTGCTTCAGAATATTGGACGGCTTGAACACCATCACCCGCCGCGGTGCGATAGGCACCTCTTCGCCGGTCTTCGGATTGCGGCCGACACGCTCGCCCTTCTGACGCACCAGGAAGGAGCCGAAGGAAGAGAGCTTTACCGTTTCCCCGCGCGCGACGCAGTCGGCGATCTCCGACAGGACGGTTTCCACCAGCGCGGCCGATTCGGTTCGCGACAGGCCGACACGCTGGTAGACCGCCTCGCAAAGATCCGCACGCGTTATGGTGCGCCCCGCCATTGCCCGCCTCCTGCTCTGTCACTTTTTCTGTTTCAAGCCGCAAGCCTAGGCGCCCCGACCGGCCGCGGTCAACGGCGCATCGCTGCAATCGAATGCCCTACCAGCGGATGAGCGCCGATCCCCATGTGAAGCCACCGCCCATGGCCTCCAGGAGCACCAGATCACCGCGCTTGATCCGCCCATCCGTCCGTGCCGAGGCCAGCGCCAGCGGGATGGACGCGGCCGACGTATTTCCGTGCCCGTCGACCGTGATCACCACCTTCTCCGGTGCAATGCCGAGCTTGACCGCGCTGGCGTCGATGATGCGGCGATTGGCCTGATGCGGCACGAACCAGTCGATCGTCTCGGCGGTCTCGCCCGTGGCCTTGAAGGCGTCCTCGATGACGTCGGTGATCATCCCGACGGCATAGCGGAAGACCTCGCGGCCCTCCATGCGCAGATAACCCACGCTCCGGGTGGAGGAAACGCCGCCGTCGACATAGAGCTTGTTCTTGTGGCGCCCGTCGGAGCGCAGATGCGTGGTCAGTACCCCGCGCCTGTCCTCGCCGTCTTCGACAGCCTCCAGGACAAGGGCTCCGGCGCCGTCGCCGAAAAGCACGCAGGTGGTGCGATCGGACCAGTCGAGAATGCGCGAGAAGGTCTCGGCGCCGATGACCAGCGCACGCTTGAACGAGCCGGACTTCAGGAAATTGTCAGCGGTGGCGAGCGCGAAGACGAAGCCGGAGCACACCGCCTGAAGATCGAAGGCCGCCCCGTGCGTGATGCCGAGGGCCGCCTGCACGCTCACCGCCGTCGCCGGGAAGGTGTTGTCGGGCGTCGAGGTCGCTACCACGATCAGGTCGATATCGCCGGGCTCCAGGCCCGCATCGGCAAGAGCCGCCTTGGCCGCCTTCACCGCGAGATCGGACGTCACCTCGTCGTCGGCGGCGATGTGGCGCTCGCGGATGCCTGTCCGCTGGACGATCCATTCGTCCGAAGTGTCGACCATCAGGGCGAGATCGGCATTGGTCAGGGTGCGAGCTGGCAGATAGGCGCCGACGCCGCGCACCACGGAACGGATAGCACTCACGATGAAACCTGCATTTCGTCCGTAACGGGAACCGCCCGGCCGACGCCAGCGCCGACTTGCGGACGGTTGTTCATGCCCGCGGCAATGCGCGAGAGCAGTTGATAGCGCACCATGTCGTAGCCGATATCCACCGCCGAGGCGAAGCCTTCGGCGTCGGTACCGCCATGGCTCTTGATCACCACGCCATTGAGGCCGAGGAAGACGCCACCGTTCGACTTGCGCGGGTCGAGCTTCTCGCGCAGCGCACGGAATGCGCCGCGAGCGAGGACGTAGCCGATCTTGGCCATGAAACTGCGATTGATGGCAGCCCTGAGATAGTCCGCCACCTGCTTGGCGGTGCCCTCGGCGGTCTTGAGCGCGATGTTGCCGGAGAACCCCTCGGTGACGACCACGTCGACCGTGCCACGGCCGATGTCGTCGCCTTCGACGAAGCCGTGATAGGCGAGCCCCGGATGGGACGCCTCGCGCAGCGCCGTCGCGGCGTCCTTGACCTCCTCGACGCCCTTGATCTCCTCGACGCCGATATTGAGCAGGCCAACCGTCGGCTGTTCGATGTCGAATACGATACGTGCCATCGCCGCGCCCATCACCGCCATATCGACGAGGTGCTGGGCGCTGGCTCCGATCGACGCGCCGACGTCGAGCACGACGCTCTCGCCGCGCATGGTCGGCCACAGGCAGGCGATCGCCGGGCGATCGATTCCCGCCATGGTCTTGAGGTTGACCTTGGCCATGGCCATCAGCGCGCCGGTATTGCCCGCCGAGACCGCGCAGTCGGCGTCGCCGAGGCGCACCGCGTCGATGGCCCGCCACATGGAGGAGACGCGACGCCCACGCCGCAGTGCCTGACTTGGCTTGTCGTCCATGCGCACGACCACATCGGTGTGAACGATGCGGCTTGCGGCGGCGAGCCGTGGATGACGCGCCAGAATCTCCCGGATACGCGCCTCGTCGCCGAACAGGACATACTGGATGTCCGGATGGCGAATGAGGGCGATCTCGGCTCCCGGCAGAACGATGTCCGGCCCATGGTCGCCGCCCATGACGTCGAGCGCTATGCGGACGGTCGAAGACATCTAGTGGTGCGGTCTCTCACTCGGGAGCGCGGTCCGAAACGGGCCGCCAGGGCGCAGAGGGCATGCCCCAGATACGCGGTGATGACAATAGCGTCGTGTGCTTTCGCCGAAAATGCCGCGCCTAGTTACCACCCTTGTCGCTATCCCCGCGCAGCTTCGCGAGCCCGGCAAAGGGCGATGCCTCGCTATCCGGCAGTTCCTCGACGCCCTTGAACGCTACACCAGGCTTACGCGGATAAGGATCAAGGCCGAGGGCAAGGAACTCCGCCACTACCGCGCCGACATCGACCGTACCGTCAATGAGCGGATCGGGCAGATCGAGCTCGCTCACATCGATCTCGGCACCCGGACGGATTTCCGGCAACTCGGCGCCCGGCACGAAATGCATGTCGATGTCCTCGGACACCGGCGCGTCGAAGTCCTCCAGCGAGACGACGCAGTTCTGCGTCACCACGGCGTCGACATGCCCTTCGACGCGAACACTTCCTCCGCTTCCCGGCACAAGTTTAACGGTGGCCGTCAGCGCGGGAATGCCGGGAATGCCGAAATCGGCCGCCAGCGCGGCGCGCGTCGCCGCATCGGGGGCCAGTTTTACGGTCGTGCCGGTGTCGGGCAGGCTCGCCACCAGCACTGGGTGGCTCAGGGGCAGCACATCACTCATGGTGCGACGCTCTCCTCAAATGTGGAATCTTTCGCCGGCGGCAGGGGGAATTCTCCCCTGGCGAATGTTTCGAATGGAACCGCCTTCAGCGCCGAGACGGCGCTACGGATATAGGTCGCAAGGGCCTGCGCTTCCACGGCACGGCCCGGATTGGACCCATAGACGTTGCGCAACACAGCCTCGGTAAGCTCGCTGTCGTCCAGTACGGAGAGGGCCGCATCGTAGCTGCCAACGCGCCCATAAAACGCTTCGGCGACACGTTTCATCTTCTTCGGCACGGAGAGGTCTCCCACACCCATCTCCCGAAGGTTGGCATCCATGTCGATGCAGAACGCATCGAAGACGCGCTGGCCGAGCTGGCGCCGCTCGTCGCCCTCCTCTTTCAGCCGATGAAACAGCAGAAAGGCATGCAGGATGATCATCTCGAAGCGTCCCTCGATCGTATCGGACACTTCATAGCTCGTATAGAATACCGGATCGCGCGACTGCGCCACGATCGCGCCATAGAGACGCTGAATGGTCTCGCGGTCGTCGTTGCGGCGGAAGAAACGCAGAATCATGGCCGACTCCCTGCGTCGTGGCCGCCCCGTCGGGTACTGGCGTCGTAGAGCTTTGGCATTGCCTGCGGGGTAGCGCGGGTGGCTCCGGCTGGCAACCCCTGTGGGAGACCGGCGTCGGCGAAAGGTTGCTGCGAGCCGTTGCCTGTGCTTTTTGCGCGGGAAGCTGCGACCGGCGGTGATGGAGATGAGTGGATGGCATTGACGCGCATATCGCACCGGGTGGCCGGCGCCCTCAGGCCGGGGCCTGTCGTTGTGGCCCTCGCTGCGCTGGGACTTGGCGCCTGCGCGCCCGGCGATTTGAGTATGCCCACTTCGTCCATGGGCCTTGCGCGCACGCCGACGACCTTCGTCAGCGAACAACAGCGCGGCTATGTCGCCACGCCCGGCGCGCTCGAGCAGATACCGGTCGGCTCCAGCCAGGAGCAGGTCCTCTTGGTGCTCGGCACGCCGTCGACCGTCGCGACCGTCGATGGCGAGGTGTTTTACTACATCTCGCAGAAGGCCAAGAAGGTCATGTTCCTGCGGCCGGAGATCGTCGACCAGCGGGTGCTCGCCGTGTATTTCGACCCGAAGGACAAGCGGGTCACGCGCATCGCCGATTACGGCCTGAAGGACGGCAAGGTGTTCGACTTCGTATCACGCACCACGCCCACGGGCGGCGCGGAACTGTCCATCCTCGGCCAGTTCTTCCAGAATCACACCTTCGCGCCGACGCTTTAGGCTATACCCCACCCGGAAATGCGAAGAGGCGCCCTTGGGCGCCTCTTGTCGTTTTCAGAACCGGGTGGCCGCGAAGGGGGCCGGGTCGACGACCGGCGTTCGTCCATCCATCATGTCCGCCAGCAGGCGTCCCGTGATCGGACCGAGCGTGAAGCCGAGATGCTGGTGGCCGATGGCGAGCCACAGCCCCTTCTGTCCCGGCGCCGGGCCGATGACCGGCAGCATGTCCGGAAAGGCCGGCCGGCTGCCCATCCACGGTTCCGGCTCCGCCCGATCGCCGAGCGGGAACAGTTCGCGCGCCAAAATCTCGGTAGCTGTCAGCTGAACCGGCGTCTTCGGTGCGTCGCGGCGGGCAAACTCGACGCCTGTTGTCAGGCGGATGCCGCCGAGCATGGGCGTGATGACATAACCCCCCTCCTCGTCCAGCACGGGCCGGGAGAGTCCGGCATTGCCCTCGGTGCGGTAATGCATGTGGTAGCCACGCTTGACCTGCAGCGGCAGCCTGACCCCGAAGGGTCGCAGCACGTCCATCGCCCAGGGCCCAAGTGCGACGACCGCCTCGGGGGCCTCGAAACTGCCCTCCTCGGTCGCGACCGACCAGCCCGAGCCGAGCCGGGCCAGCGTAAGGGCGTCGCCGCGCATGAGACGTCCACCACTGCGAGCGAAATGGGCAGCGTAGGCTTGCGTGACGCCTCCCGGGCTGGACACCGAATGAGGATCCGACCACATGGCCGCACCGGTGAAGACAGGCCGCAGGAATGGTTCAAGCTCCAGAGCGTCATCAACGCTGATCTCGCTGGCGGTGAGGCCATATCGGCGTGCCAGCGGAAACTCCTCGCGCTCCTGCGCAAGGCCGTCCGCCGTCCGGTAGAGCTTCAGCCAGCCGCCCTCGCGGAAAAAGTGCTCGGCGTCGCTGGCGGCGGCGAGGCGCTGATGCTCCGTGACCGTGTGCACCAGCAGCGTATCCATGATCCGTGCGTAATCGAGGATGCGCGCTGGTGCGGAGGCGCGCCAGTAGTCGAATAGCCAGGGCGCGAGGCCGGGCAGCGCGTTCCAGTGATAATTGGCGCCCGGATTACGGCCCAGCGCGACGTCGAGCAGCGCCTTCAGGCTGCGCGGAAAGGCGGTGGGATAGATGGAGGCGCGCTCGACGAGGCCCGCATTGCCATAAGAGGTCTCTTCGCCAGGGCCGCGTCGGTCGACCAGAACGACGGAGCGGCCGCGTTCGAGCAGGTTGAGCGCGATCGAGGTGCCGACGATGCCGGCACCGAGCACGATCGTATCAATTTTCATGGAAGGGGCGTCCTACTGGCGATGCGGCGTCCCCTGACGGGACGCCGCGCCACCAGGCTCAGTTGATCGGGAAGGGGAAATATTTGGCGTTGATCTTCTGGAAGGTGCCGTCGGCCTGGATTTCCTTGATGGCCTTGTTCAGCATCTCGCGCAGTTCGTTGTCCTCCTTGCGCACCGCGATGCCGGTGCCGTCCGGATTCATGTCCGCGAGGTCCGCGCCGACGAACTTGCAGCACTTGCCGGCGTCGGTCTTCTCCAGCCATTCGTAGAGCACGAACTTGTCGGCCAGAACCGCGTCGAGGCGGCCGGCGGCGAGGTCGGCATTGGCCTCGTCCTGCGTGGGGTAGAGCTTGATGTCCGAGCCCTTGTACTTGTCTTCGAGATAGGTCGCGCCCGTGGTCGAGGATTGCGCGCCGATCACCTTGCCCTTCAGGGCTTCCGGCGTGAATTCGGTGAGCTTGGTATCCTTCGGCGCGATGAAGTTGCCGGGCGTGAGGTAGTAGGGGACCGTGAAGGCCACCTTCTCCTTGCGCTCGTTGGTGATCGACATGGAGGCGACGATGGCGTCGTACTTCTTGGCCAGAAGGGCGGGAATGATGCCATCCCAGTCCTGCGCGACGAAGGTGCATTCGACCTTCATTTTCTCGCAGAGAGCATTTGCGATATCGATGTCGAAGCCGACCAGCTTTCCCGTGGAATCGACCGAGTTGAAGGGGGGATAGGCGCCCTCAGTGCCGATCCGCACCTTCTTGATTTCCGCATGGGCGGCGCCGGCGGCGATGGACATTGCGGCAGCGGCGGCCAGTATCCTGACAATTTTCATATTGCACTTCCCGATGACGAGTGCCTTGTCGGCACTTCGCTTGCGAGGCTAGGTCGGGAACAGCCCGCAGGCAATCCGCGCTACGACTAACATTTCGGCGGACGCAGCAGGGAACGCCGTCAGAAGTGGCTGAAGCTGCTGCGCGCGAAGGTCATGGCGGCACCGTTGGCGTCATGCACCACGAGGCCCGCACCGGCATGTGTCCGGCCGATCGCCGTCGCCCCGATGCCCGTCGCGGTCGCGGAAGCATTGAAAGCGTCGAGATGGCTATCCGCCATCACTGCGAGAATCTCGTAGTCGTCGCCGCCGGTGAGCGCGGTCTCCAGCAATGCGGGCTCCGCGGCGATGGCGGCGCGGGCCGCGGTGCTCAGAGGTACGCGGCCCGCCTCGATCTCCCCCGCAACGCCGGAAGCCGCTAGCAATTTGGCGAGGTCGCCGACCAGGCCGTCGGAAATGTCCATGGCGGCACCGGCATGGGAGCGCAGGGCACCCGCCAGCGCCAGACGCGGGCGCGGATGGAGATAGCGATCGGCCAGAAAGCTCCGTTGCCCCTCGCTCAACGCGCGGAAGCCGGGCCGTTCGGGATGCAACCGCAGTTCCAGCCCAAGTGCCGCATCGCCGATCGTCCCGGTGACGACGATCGACTGCCCGGCTCCGGCCGTCGTGCGCTGGACCATGCGGCCGACGGGAACCGAGCCGAGGGCCGTGAGCGACACAGTGAACGGTCCCGGCGTGCGTACGGTGTCGCCGCCCAGCAGCGGTGCTCCGAACAGGAGGGCATCATCACCAATGCCGCCAGCAAAGGCTTCCAGCGCCTCGATGGACATATCCTTGGGAATGGCGATGGCGAGCAGGACGCCGAGCGGCTCCGCACCCTTGGCCGCCAGGTCCGACAAATTGACGCGCATCGCCTTGCGGGCGATTGAGGCCGGCGGGTCATCAGCGAAGAAGTGCACGCCGGCGACCAGTGCATCCTTGGTCAGCACCATTCGATGGCCGGAGGGCAAATCAAGAAAAGCGGCATCATCCCTGAGGCCAAGAGCGCCCGGATGGCGGGCGATGGGCTCGAACAGCCGGGCGATCAGTCTGTCCTCTCCCGACCCATCCGCCGTCATTGCATCATCCTCAACTGGTGAATTCAGTGGGACGCTGCTCGCGGGCGATGCCGTCCAGCACCGCATTCACCATGCCGGTTTCCTCGCGGTCGAGGAAGGCGGCGGCGACATTCACATATTCGGCCACGACCACGCGGGCGGGAACATCCGGCCGCCCTGAGAGCTCATAGGCACCCGCGCGCAATACGGCGCGCAACACCGCCTCGATGCGCTTCAGCGGCCAGCCATTGACCAGCGCGGCGTCGAGGATCGGGTCGATCACGCGCTGTTCACGCACCACGCCGCCGACAATATCGCGGAACAGGTTGACGTCGGCGCTCGCGATCTCGTCGCCCTCGATCTCGTGACCGATCCAGTGGCTTTCGAACTGGGCGAGGATTTCGGGCAGCGGGGTTGCCGCCACGTCCATCTGGTAAAGCGCCTGAACGGCATTGAGCCGGGCGGCACTCTTGCGCAGCGGCTTATGGTTCACGGCTTTCGGAATAACGCTCATGGTTGCCTCACGCCGCGCCGACGCGGCGCTTCAGGCGCAGCAGGGTCAGAGCCGCCTCGACGGCGCCGCCGCCCTTGTTGCCCTCGGTGACGCATGCGCGCACCCAAGCCTGTTCGTCATTCTCGACGGTGAGAATGCCGTTGCCCAGCGGCAGTTTGCGGGTAACGGCGAGGTCCATCAGCGCACGGGAGGATTCCCCGGCGACGATCTCGAAATGATAGGTCTCGCCGCGCACGACGCAGCCGAGCGCCACTGCCGCGTCATAGGGAGTGCCGGCAGCCGCCGCGGCGTCAACCGCAATTGCGATGGCCGTGGGGATCTCCAGTGCACCGGGCATGGAGATGACATCGGCGCTCGCGCCGGCGGCAGCGACGGCCTGCCGGGCGCCCGTCAGCAACTCGTCGGCGATATCGTCATAGAAGCGCGCTTCGACGATCAGCACGCGCGCGCCATCGAGCGGCGTGGCGTCGGCCTCGGATGCGCGCGGCGGGCGGGGGCTCGCCATGGAGAAACCTCATGAAACTGGTTGAGCCGACGACGTACAGGCCTCAGCGGAACTCCGCAAGCCGCGCGGCATAGCGAGCCATCATGTCGACTTCGATATTGACAGCGTCGCCCGGCTGGACGTCGCCCCAGGTGGTATTCGCCAGCGTGTGCGGAATGAGCAGGCAGGAGAAGCGCACGCCGTCCACCTCGTTCACCGTGAGCGAGGTGCCATCGAGTGTTACCGAGCCCTTCACGGCGATGAAGGGCGCCAGCGCCGCCGGTGCCTCGAACACGAAACGGGTCGTCTCGCCGATGTCCTCGCGCGACACGACGGTAGCGACGCCGTCGACATGGCCCTGCACGATATGGCCACCGAGTTCGTCGCCGATCTTCAGCGCGCGTTCGAGGTTCAGCCGCCGGCCGACGATCCAATCGCGCGCGCTGGTGACAGCGAGGGTTTCCGGCGCGGCCTCGACCTCGAAGGCATCTGGCCGGGTGGCCACCACGGTCAGGCAGACGCCCGAACAGGCGATGGAGGCGCCAAGGTCGATGGTGGCGGTATTGTAAACGGTGGCGATGGTCAGGCGCCGCACATCATTGCGCGGCTCTACCTTCCGGATGGTGCCGATATCGGTGACGATCCCGGTGAACATTAGCGACGCCTCATGATGCGCAGGCGATCCCTGCCCTGCCATTCGATTTCCGTGTCGCTCAGATAGGTATCAAGAGCCGAAAGCGGCAGCCCCTCCAGCGCATCGAGCGCCTCGTCGCCCAGACGCAGCGGAGCCTCGAAGATGTCGGCCTCGTCCACCAGATCGTGCTTCAGGAAGGCAGCAGCGACGCGCGGCCCGGCCTCGACCATCAATCGGGTGATGCCGCGCAACGCTAGCAGCTTGACCGCAGCATCGAGGTCGAGCACACCGTCGGCCTTGCGCCGCACCCGCATCACCTCGGCACCGAGCGCGACGATCAGCCCCTCGCGCTCGCTGGGGGCGTCCTCCGCCGCGAGGATCCACAGCGGTGCCGTTGAAACGCTGCGGGCGAGCGCGCTCGTTGCCGGCAGGCGCAGATTACTGTCGAGCACGACACGCACGGGAGAGCGATCCAGCATGCCAGGCAGCCGGCAGGTGAGCTGCGGATCGTCGGCCAGCACGGTACCGATGCCAGTCAGCACCGCGTCATAGGTCGCGCGCAGCATGTGGACGCGCCCGCGCGCCACCTCGCCGGTGATGGCGACAGGCCGGCGCCCCGCGAGGCCGACCTTGCCGTCGGCGGAAACCGCCAGCTTCAGCATGATGTGCGGCCGGCCCTCGGTCACGCGGCGTATGTGCCCCGCATGGGCGAGCCGCGCCTCCCCCGCACCGGCGCCGACGGAGACCTCGATGCCGGCCTCGCGCAAGATGGAGAAGCCCCTCCCCGCCACGCGGAAGTCCGGATCCTCGATCGCCGCGACCACCCGCCCGATGCCCGCGCTGCGCACGGCGTCGACGCAGGGCGGCGTGCGCCCGTGGTGCGAGCAGGGTTCCAGCGTCACGTAGAGCGTCGCGCCGCGCGCCGCCTCCCCCGCCTGCGCCAGCGCCTGCGGCTCGGCATGAGGCCGCCCGCCGCGCGCGGTCCAGCCGCGGCCGAGAACGATCGGCCCCGAAGGCGTCTGGCGCACGATGAGCGCGCCAACCGCCGGATTGGGCCAGGTCTGGCCGAGTTCCCGCTGTCCGACGCTGAGCGCGGCGGCCATGAGGGTTTCGTCCTGTTTTCTTTCAGTCATTGGCAATGTGCTGCGTGACCGGATCGGTCGCGTCAGTCCTCGCTCGGCACGCGCCGGCGCGTGGCCGCGAGTTCGTCGGTCTCTGCGTCCTCGTCCGGTCGCGGCTCCAGTTCGCCCAGCACCGCCTCGAAATCCTTGGCCTCGCGGAAATTGCGGTACACCGAGGCGAAGCGGACATAGGCGATGTCGTCGAGCTGCTTGAGGCTTTCCATGACGCGTTCGCCGATCATCTCCGAGGAGATTTCGCTCTCGCCCATGCTCTCCAGCCGCCGGACGAGGCCGGAAACGAGGCGCTCGATCCGTTCGGGATCGACCGGGCGCTTGCGCAGCGCCACCTCGATGGAGCGGGCGAGCTTGTCGCGGTCGAACGCCACGCGGCGGCCCGAGCGCTTGACGACGGTCAGCTCGCGTAACTGCACGCGCTCGAAGGTGGTGAAGCGGCCGCCGCAATCGGGGCAAATGCGGCGGCGGCGAATGGCGGCGCTGTCCTCGGTGGGACGGGAGTCCTTCACCTGGGTTTCGAGACCCCCGCAATAGGGACAGCGCATTTCCGCTCCTCAGCTGTAGATCGGGAAGCGGGCGAGCAGGCCCGACACCTTCTCACGAACGGCGGCTTCGACGAGGCTATCCTCGTCCGTCGCCTTCTGCGAGAGCACATCCAGCACTTCCGCGATCATATCGCCGATCTGCTGGAATTCGGCGACGCCGAAGCCCCGCGTGGTGCCCGCCGGAGTGCCGAGGCGGATGCCCGAGGTCACGAACGGCTTCTCCGGATCGAACGGGATGCCGTTCTTATTGGTGGTGATGTGGGCGCGTCCGAGCGCGATCTCCGACACCTTGCCGGTGAGCTTCTTCGGCCGCAGATCGACCAGCATCAGATGCGTGTCGGTGCCGCCGGAGACGATCTCAAAGCCATGGCCCTTGAGGTTTTCCGCAAGCGCCTTAGCATTTTTGACGACGTTCTTCGCGTAGACCTTGAACTCCGGCTGCAGCGCTTCGCCGAAGGCCACGGCCTTGGCTGCGATGACGTGCATCAGCGGGCCACCCTGGATGCCGGGGAAGATGGCGGAGTTGAACTTCTTCGCCAGTTCCTCGTCATTGGTCAGGATCATGCCGCCGCGCGGGCCGCGCAGGGTCTTATGAGTGGTGGTGGTGGTCACATGCGCATGCGGCACCGGATTGGGGTGCACGCCGCCAGCAACGAGGCCGGCGAAATGGGCCATGTCGACCATCAGATAGGCACCGACCGAATCGGCGATGGCGCGCATCTTCGCGAAGTCGATGTGGCGCGGATAGGCCGAGCCGCCGGCGATGATGACCTTCGGCTTATGCTCATCGGCGAGCTTGGAGACCTCTTCATAATCGATGCGCTGGTCGTCGCGGCGCACGCTGTACGGCACCGGCTTGAACCACTTGCCCGACAGGCTGACCGGCGCGCCATGCGTCAGATGCCCGCCGGCGGCGAGGTTGAGGCCGAGGAAGGTGTCGCCGGGCTGCATCAGCGCGAAGAACACCGCCGTGTTCGCCTGCGCGCCCGAATGCGGTTGCACATTGGCGAAGCCGGCACCGAACAGCTTCTTGGCGCGGTCGATGGCGAGCTGCTCGGCCACGTCCACGAACTGGCAGCCGCCATAATAGCGCCGACCCGGATAGCCTTCAGCGTACTTGTTGGTCAGCACCGAACCCTGCGCTTCTAGCACGGCCCGCGAGACGATGTTCTCGGAGGCGATCAGCTCGATCTCGTCGCGCTGGCGACCAAGCTCGGCATTAATCGCGCCCGCGAGTTCCGGATCGGTCTCGGCGAGCGGAGCGGAGAAGAATCGGCTGATGGTGTTCGCGGAAGAAGCATGAGCTTCGGACGACATATTCCGGCCTCCCTGGCACGGGCGGTGGCGACGCCTCTTGGGCCGACCTCGTGTCGGCCCTGAGAAATCAAGGCGGGTCGCTTAGCACAGCACCCTCGACCTTTCAAAGCACGCCTGCCGCAATGCCGCCTTGCATTGACGCGGCATTGCGGCAGAGCGAGGCGACAGGGCGTACAATGTCCTGCGGCAACTCGGTCCACGACACGGCATCACCCCTCCACCCGGTCTCTTCCTTGGCGCTTGGCGCGATAGAGCTTCTCATCGGCGCGCTCCATCACCTCGTCGAGCGACTCGCCGGGACCGAACTCGGCGACTCCGAAGCTCGCCGTGACAGAGCCTCCATCGAACCATTCGACGGAGAGCCCGGCGATGAGGCCACGGAGCCGTTCGGCGATCCCACTTGCGGCGTCTAATCCCAGGCCCGGCAGCAGGATGACGAACTCCTCGCCGCCGATGCGGGCGGCGCAGTCCTCACGCCTCGATTCGGCACCGATCAACCGGCCGACCTCTCGGATGACGGCATCGCCGACGCTATGGCCATGGTTGTCATTGATGGCCTTGAAGTGGTCGATGTCGCAGAATACGACGCTGGCCGGCGCGCCGCGCCGGGTCTCCAGACGCCGCTCGGCTTCCTCCGTAAAGCCGCGCCTATTGAGCAGCGGCGTCAGGCTGTCCCGGTTCCGCTCGCCACGCAGGTCGTCGATGATGTCGAGCGCGATGGCGAGCAGGAAGGTGAGGCAAAGCAGCAGCGCCAGGATGACCAGCGCGAAGCTGAGCACCGAATAGAACAGGGAGCGGCCGAAATTCTCCGGCGTGATCATGCCCGCCGGCATATCGACCAGCATCGTCATCACTGTGCGCGGCACGAAATGCAGCCCGGTCAGCAGCACGACGCAGAACAGCACCCGGTCGATGGGCTTCCACACCGGTGCCGCGAGTAGACGCAGCGCGGCGAAGCACAGCATCGCCCCCGCCCCGAGATTCTGCACATAGATGCGAGTGGAGAGGCTATCGTCAACGTAGAAGAAATAGGCGACCAGCGACAGGATGATCGCCGAGATACCGACGAGCCAGCGGCGGTTCCCGACAACCCCGACGCGCGTCAGCATGGCCTCGACGAACAGGCTGAGGGCGAGCTGGTACAGCACCGCCGACGTCATCGTGTTCAGGCCGATCCGCGGCATGGCCGGGATGGCGATCTGCGCCGTGACCGCGAGCGCATAGGACGCTGACGCACCGGCCATCATGAGGACGTAGGGCCGATTCCGCTGATTGAGCCACACCACAACGAACACCGTCGCGAAGACGAGGCCGATGGCGGGGTTCAGCAGCATGAAAAGGCGCAGGGGCGTCACGGGCCGGAGGCTCCCGAGCGGCAGGATGCGGCACTGTAGTGCCGTTTTCCGCTTGGTAGCAGAAACCCGCCAGCGCGGCGAACCTCCCCTAGAGTCGATAAAGTATCTGGTCGGTCCAGAATCGCTCGAGGCGGTACAGCGCCTTGTTCAGCATCTGGAAATCCTGCGCCGCGATGCCGCCGATCTGCTCGATGGTGGCGATGTGCTTGGTGTAGAGGCCGTCGACGATGTCGCGCACCTCTTCGCCCTTGGGCGTCAGCTTGATGCGGATCGACCGCCGGTCGATGCGAGAGCGGCGATGATCAAGATAGCCTGTCTCGACCAGCTTCTTGAGGTTGTAGGAGACGTTGGCGCCCAGATAATAGCCGCGCGAGCGCAGCTCCGCCGCGGTCAGCTCGGCATCGCCGATGTTGAACAGAAGCAGCGCCTGCACCGCGTTGACGTCGTCGCGGCCGCGGCGGTCGAACTCATCCTTGACGACGTCCAGCAACCGGCGGTGCAGGCGTTCCAGAAGGGTGAGCGACTCGTGATAGAGCCGTGTGATCTCGTCGCGCGGCTCGTCGGGACGCGGTTCGAACGAAACACGACTTGCCGCCTGCGCTGCCGACTTCATCTGCACACCCCGGTCGCTTCGTGGGGGATTGATCCCTCTCATGCGCCGGAGTGTCGGGGGTGGGCTCTAAGAACGCTTTAAGCGGAAGCCTGAATCAATCGTAAACGCCATGACCCGTGTCAGACGCGCCACAGCGAGTCACGAGGAAAGGCTAGTCTTCGCTTTCGCGGGCCGCCTTGTAGGTCAGGAAGGCATAGACTGCGACCAGCACGGTCTCCACGGCGGCAAGGATGAAAAGTCGCCCGACGCCTTCCGGTGCGGAGGCATTGATCACGATCTGCACCATCGCCGTGACCAGCCACAGCACAACGCCCCACGAGGCGCCAAGCCACAGGCCGATGGCCGCGACCGGGTTCATGATAGCAGCCCAGATGACGGCAGCCTGCGCGGCCATCGACAGACCCTCGAAGCGGCTGGTGTCGCCGTCCCACACACCGCAGATCAACGTCCAGCTGTAGACGGTCTTGACGAGCAGAAAGCCAGCGAGGCCGCGCAGATAGATCAGCACGCGGCGCTGCCAGGGCGGCAATTCCGCGCCGGCCGGGCCCAGGGTCGCGTCGATGGGGTCGTAGGGCGAACTCATGACGCTTCCATACCCGAATTCGCGCTCAGGTCAGCACCAATTCGTCGGGAAGCGGCTGGTCGATCAGATCGGCGATGGCGCGCGGATCGACATCCTCCAGGCGCGCGGGCCGCCAGTGCGGGTTCTGGTCCTTGTCGACCAGCACCGCACGCACACCTTCATAGAAGTCATGGCCGTCGAGCAGGCGCGAGACGAGGCGAAACTCCAGCCTCAGGCATCCGGCGAGATCATGGGCCAGCCCGCGCTGCATCTGCTGGAAGGTGATGTGCACGCTGGTCGGCGAGGAGCGGCGTAGCGTGTCGCGCTGGGCACGGGCAAAGTCCGCCACCTCCCCCTCCCCGGTGGCGGCGTGGTCGAGCGCCGCCAGGATCGCGTCGACGCTACCGCCGGCAAAGATACGGTCGATCTCGGGAAACAGCCGGATCAGGGCCGGCGCCGGCGGATAGGCGGCGAGCTGCGCCAGGCTACGCTCCACCGGCTCGCCGCCGGCCAGCGCATCGATCAGCGCCGGCCAGCGCGCGATGGGAACGTGATGGGTGTAAAGGCCGAGCGCCATGGCATCCGGCATGCCGATGCGTGCTCCGGTCATGGCGAGCCACGTCCCACTCCAGCCGGGGAGGCGCGGCAGTACATAGGTCGCGCCGACGTCCGGGAAGAGGCCGATGGCAACTTCCGGCATGGCGAAGGCGAGGTTCTCGCCGGCGATCCGGTAGCGGCTGTGACCCGACACGCCGAACCCGCCACCGAAGCAGAACCCGTCCACAAGCGAGACGAACGGCTTGGCGTAGCGCGAGATAAGGTGATCGAGCGCATATTCGTCGCGCCAGTAGTTGCGGGCGGCTTCCTTGCGGCCGGCGAGGCCGAGTTCGACCATGTGCCGTACATCGCCACCGACGCAGAAGGCGCGTTCATGCGCCGAGCGCAGGATGACATGCGTGACGGCAGGATCCTCGATCCACCCTTCGAGCGCGGCATGCATGGCGCGGACCATGGCATGATCAATGGCGTTCAGCGCGCGTGGCCGGTCGAGCGTGACGATGCCGGCCGCGCCGCGCACCTCGAATCGGATGCCGATAGTCTCCGTCACAGTGCCTCCACAACGTTCCGGGCGAGCCGCCAGACCGGCCATAGTCGGTTTGCGGCTGCCCGAAAACCCGAACATGAGGATGATGCGCCCTCACCCGCGTCAACGTGACCCGCGAGGAATGACGGGCAGATACGCAATCGTCCTGCTGAACAGGTCGCGCTGACAGCTTTATGACGTTATAAGTATTCGAAACTGGCCGATGTGAGCGTGCTCATGACCATCCCCTTCGCCCGTCCGCGTCCCGTCTTCCCCGAGCCGTCGGGCCGTCCGGATGTGTCATCGAAGCTGGATCTTGTCCAGCGCCCGCGCCGCAACCGCAAGTCGGAGTGGGCGCGCCAGTTGATGCGCGAGAACACACTGACCGTCGCGGACCTGATCTGGCCGATCTTTGTGATGGACGGTCGCGAGACCCGCTCCCCGGTCGCCTCTATGCCCGGCGTCGAGCGGCTGACGGTGGACGAAGCCGTGCGTGAGGCTGAGCGCGCCGCCTCGCTCGGCATTCCGGCCCTCGCCCTTTTCCCCTACACCGATCCGTCGCTGCGCACCGTTGACGGTCGCGAGGCGCTCAACCGCGACAATCTGGTCTGCCGCACGCTGCGCGCGATCAAGGACGCGGTGCCGCATATCGGCCTCATCACCGATGTCGCGCTCGATCCCTATACGAGCCATGGCCATGACGGCCTGCTCGACGCGGACGGGCGCATCGTCAACGATGAGACCGTCGCCGTGCTGGTCGAGCAGTCCCTTGTGCAGGCGGATGCGGGCGCCGACGTGATCGCCCCCTCCGACATGATGGACGGCCGGGTTGGCGCCATTCGCCGCGCGCTCGACGCGAACGGCCACCTCGACGCGCAAATTCTCGCCTACAGCGCCAAATACGCCTCAGCTTTCTATGGACCGTTCCGCGATGCGGTCGGCTCCAATGGCTGTCTCAAGGGCGACAAGCGCACCTACCAGATGGATCCGGCCAACGGCATGGAGGCGCTGCGTGAAGCGGCGCTGGACATCGAGGAAGGCGCGGACATGCTGATGGTGAAGCCCGGCCTGCCCTATCTCGACATCGTCTATCGGCTGAAGGAAACGTTCGGCCTGCCGACCTTCGCGTATCAGGTCTCCGGCGAGTACGCGATGATCGAGGCCGCGGCCCGCAATGGCTGGCTGGATGGCGAGAAGGCGATGATGGAAAGCCTGATGGCTTTCAAGCGGGCCGGCGCCGACGGCATCCTCACCTATTTCGCGCCGCGCGTCGCCGAGAAGCTCGCTCGCGAGGGCTGACGGGTTCGACCTGCGGATGGGGGCTGGCATCGTCCGCTTTGCTCGCCTTTTGCTTGTCATCGTCGGCACCGGATTCGCGCTGGCAGCGTGCGGTTCGGTGATCGATGCGGATCAGGCGCGACTTTGCAGGGCCGTGGTACCGGCGTTGCATGACGCCGATGTGGAGATCGTCGAGACGGCGATCACTCCTGTCACTGGCGCCCCGCATGCGCTGAAGTTCAGTTACCGGGCACGCCGCGGCACTTCGGCGTCGCCTCATTGGCTGATCTGCAGTTTTGCCTCCGGCACCAGCATCGGGCGCTTCGACCTTGTTGCCGTAGACACGGATCGCGGGTCGCTCAGCGACATCAAGCTGTTCTTCCTTAAGCGCTGGTGGCTGCAGGATGCCGCACCGGAGCCGGCGCGGCGCCCTATCTTCACGCTCGGCGCCCGATCGTCCTATTGGCTGCAGCAGGCCCTCAACGGCATCGTTATGGCCGGCGTCTACGGGCTGATCGCCACCGGCTTCTCTCTCGTCTACGGCTTGCTCGGCCGCATCAATCTGGCGTTCGGCGAGATCGCCGTCATCGGCGGCAGTTACATGCTCGTCGTCGTCGGCATCGTGGCCGATAGCGGCCGGCTGTCGCCAGCGACGCTGACGCTGGCATTGCTCGCCGGCATGGCCGGCGCGGGGCTGCTGAGCTGGATAATCGGGCGAAGTGTGGTTCTGCCGTTGACGACCCGGTCAAAGTCTCCGCAGCCGGTGCTCATCGCCACCACAGCTCTCGCGATTGTGCTCGCGGAGGGACTGCGGCTCACGGCGCCGGATCGCCTGAACTGGTTTCCGGCACTGCTCAATCGGCCAATCTACATTGCCGGACAGGACGGTTTCATCGCCACGGCGACGCCGGCGCAATTGCTCGGCGCCGGACTGAGCTTCACCGGCGCCTCGATCCTGCTGGCGCTCGTGGCGTTTTCCAGCTTCGGCCGCGCCTGGCGCGCCTATTCGCAGGATCCGCTGATGGCGGCACTCCTCGGCGTGCCCGTACCCACGCTCCGCGCCGCGACCTTCATCGTCTCCGGCGCGGCGGCCGGGCTCGCCGGCACCATCGTGGTTCTGGCCTATGGGACGATTTCGCCGGGCGATGGGCTAGCCATCACGCTCAAAGCCTTGATTTCGGCGGTTATTGGCGGCATTGGCTCGGTGCCGGGCGCTTTTCTCGGCGCCGCTCTCGTCGCCGCCGTCGAAACCGTGTGGTCCTCGGCCTTCGACATCGTATATCGAGACGTCGTGATCTACGTGCTGCTGGTCGGCTTCCTCGTATTGCGGCCGGGCGGCCTCCTCAATCGTGCGGCACCTTCGCCGCGAGAATTCTGAGTGCTTCGATGACCCTGCCTGTAACTCCCGCCGACGTCACCGCTGCTCGCGAAGTGCTGGCCGGTGCGGTGCTGCGCACGCCTACGCTGCCGGCGCCGCGCCTGTCGGCAATTACGGGCGCCCATGTCTTCGTCAAATATGAGAATCTCCAGGTCACGGCGAGCTTCAAGGAACGCGGCGCGCTGAACAAGCTCGCCAGCCTGTCGCCGCAGGAGCGCGCCGCCGGCGTGGTGGCCATGTCCGCCGGCAACCACGCGCAGGCCGTGGCCTATCACGCCGCCCGCCTCGGCATCCGTGCCACCATCGTTATGCCCAAGCACACGCCGATCGTGAAGGTGGCGGCAACCGAGGCACATGGCGCGCGGGTCGTCCTGCATGGCGAATCGGTCGGCGACGCGAGTGTCGAGGCCGACCGCATCGCGCGGGAGGAAAGCCTCGTCTGGGTTCACCCCTATGACGATGCATTTGTCATCGCGGGCCAAGGTTCCATCGCCGCGGAGATGCTGGAGGATGCACCCGACCTCGATGCATTGCTGGTGCCGGTCGGCGGCGGCGGTCTCATCTCCGGCATAGCGCTGGCCGCCCGCGCCGCGCGCCCGCAGATCGAGATCGTCGGTGTCGAGACCACGCTGTATCCCTCCATGTGGAACGCGCTACACCAGCAGGATCTGCCCTGCGATGGAGCGACGCTCGCCGAGGGCATTGCGGTGAAGCAGGCCGGTGCCCTCACCCGCGAGATCGTCTCGGCGCTGGTCTCCGACGTCGTGCTGGTGAACGAGCCGACCATCGAGCGCGCGGTGAACCTGTTCCTCACCCAGCAGAAGACGCTGGCGGAAGGCGCGGGCGCGGCGGGCCTCGCCGCGCTGCTCGCCGAGCCGGAGCGCTATCGCGGACGCAATGTCGGCCTGGTCGTCTCGGGCGGCAATATCGATCCGCGCATCGTCGCCTCGATCATGATGCGTGAGCTGGAGCGCGAGGAGCGCATCGTCAGCTTCCGCTTCTCCATGCTCGACCGCCCCGGCGAGCTCGGCCTCATCTCGACGCTGCTCGGATCGCTCGGCGCGAACATCCTCGAGGTCGAGCACAAGCGGCACTTCCTCGACGTGCACGCCAAGGGCGCGCGGCTCGACGTCACGGTCGAGACCCGCGACCGGCAGCATGCCGAGGACGTCTACAAGGCGCTGATCGAGAACGGCATGGACGTGGTGCGGGTCGACTGGCATTCGGGCGCCTGAACCGGCCGGACTTGTCGAGGTTGCTCCCGGACACCACCTGAACGCTCGTGGAGGAACCCGCATGAGCGACGCGCAGTACTATGGCGAGCCGAGGCCCTACGCCTTCGTTCCGCTCACCGAGCCGGAATATTTCGACGGCGTGCTGGGAAGGCGATTCGTCGCCTTCCTGATCGACGCGGTGTTGATCTGCGCGCCGATCGGGGCGGCGGCGGTGTTCATCTTCGTCTTCGGATTCCTCACCTTCGGCTTTGGCTGGTTTCTTTTCAGCCTGCTGAGCCCCGGCTTCGTCATCTGGGCGCTCGCCTATACCGGCCTCACGCTCGGCGGTCCGCGATCCGCCACATTGGGCATGCGGGCGATGGGAATCGAGATGCGCCAGTCCTATGGCGCGCCGATGTACACGCTGCTGGCTGTACTTAGCGTCGTGCTGTTCTGGGTCTCAATGAGCGTGCTCACGCCGCTCGTCGTGGTGGTAGGGCTGTTCAACGCCCGCAAGCGGCTGCTGCACGACCTCATTCTCGGCACCGTCGTCACCAACACCAAGGAGCGCGCCGCCGGGCTTCGCCGCTATCGCCGGTAATACCGGCAAAAACGCGGGTTTGACGGCGACGCCGGCTCTGGCAATCATTGTGTCCCGCTGAACGTGATCGAGCCGTGACAGAACATCCGCGCGACACACCGCAGTTCTACCTGACCGCCCCGTCGCCCTGCCCCTATCTGCCGGGACGGGAGGAACGCAAGGTGTTCACCCATCTGGTCGGCGAGCGTGCGACCCAGCTCAACGACGTGCTGACCCATGGCGGTTTTCGCCGCAGCCAGTCCATCGCCTACCGCCCCGCCTGCGAGCATTGCCGGGCCTGCGTCTCTGTACGCATTTGCGTCGACGATTTCCACGAGACGCGCGGCTTTCGCCGCGTGCGGCAGGCCAATGCCGACCTCATCGGCGACATGCGGGCGGCGGTGCCGACCGCCGAGCAGTACTCGCTTTTCCGTGCCTATCTCGACAGCCGGCACAGCGATGGCGGCATGGCGGACATGACGGTGCTCGACTATGCGATGATGGTCGAGGACAGCCATGTCCGCACGCGGCTGATCGAGTATCGGCGGCGGGGGCCGGACACCGCCATCCATGGGCGGGGGCATGGCGCGCTTTATGCCGTGGCGTTGAGCGACGTGCTCGCGGACGGGCTGTCCATGGTCTACTCGTTCTACGAGCCGGACGAACCGGCGCGCTCCATCGGCACCTTCATGATCCTCGACCATGTCGCCAAGGCGAAAGCCATGGGACTTGCCTATGTCTATCTCGGCTATTGGGTCGATGGCTCGGAGAAGATGGACTACAAGCGCCGCTTCCTGCCGCAGGAGCGGCTGATGCCGGCCGGCTGGGAACGGGTCGACGGATAGTTTCCCGACGGAGCCAGTCTGGTCAGAACCGGTTGTTCCGCGGGAATCCCTTGGGCGGCAGACGACCCGCGCCGGCGCGCTCGCCGCGCCATTCGGTGAGGTCGGTGACGGTCCAGGTACGGCCGGACGTGTCCCGCCAGGTCAGGCCCTCGGCAGCGCTGAACACCTTCACGTCGGACATGCCCCCGTCCTTGTAGCGCTGGAGGCGGACGCCGCGCCCGCGCACCATTTCCGGGATCTGGTTGAGCGGGAAGACCAGCAGCTTGCGGTTCTCGCCGATCACCGCGACGGAATCGCCGATGGCCGGCACCACCTTGACGGCATCCTGCTTGTCCGCGCCGAGCACCTGCTTGCCCTTGCGGGTATTGGCGATGCAGTCGTCCTCGGTGACGAGGAAGCCCCTGCCCTCCTTCGCCGCGACCAGCAGCTTGCGCCCGCCCTGATAGGGTAGCACATCGACGATGTCCGCCTCCTGTTCGAGGTCAAGCGACAGGCGGACCGGCTCGCCATGCCCCCGCCCGCCCGGCAGCTTGGAGGCATCGAGCGTGTAGAAGCGGCCATTGGTGGCGAAGACCAGCAGCTTCGCGGTCGTCTCGGTGAAAAAGGAGAGCCGAAGCTTGTCGTCGCCCTTGAAGACGAGCGAGGACAGGTCTGCCACATGGCCCTTGAGCGCCCGGATCCATCCCTTGTCGGAGACGACCACGGTGATCGGCTCGCGCTCCACCAGCGCCTCGGTCACCGCATCCGCGTCATGCGGGGCTGCTTCGCCGAAGGTGGTGCGGCGACGCCCGAGCGGCGTGTCGGGGGCGAACAGCTTGCGCGTCTCGCCGAGTTGCCAGGCGACGGCCTTCCACTGCTTGTCCTCGGAACCGAGCAGCGCCTCGATGTCGTTCTTCTCCTTCGAGAGCGCGTCATGCTCCTTGCGGATCTCGAACTCCTCGAGCCGGCGCAGGCTGCGCAGGCGCATGTTGAGGATCGCCTCGGCCTGAACATCGGTCAGCTCGAAGCGAGCCATCAGCGCGGGCTTGGGCTCATCCTCCTCGCGGATGATGCGGATCACCTCGTCGAGATTGAGATAGGCGATCAGGTAGCCGCCGAGCACCTCCAGCCGATGCTCGATCTCGCCGAGCCGGTGGCGGGAGCGGCGCAACAGTACGTCGCGCCGGTGGTCGACCCATTCGCGCAGCGCCTCGACAAGGCTGACGACCTTTGGCACCTGCCCGCCGACCAGAACGTTCATGTTCAGCGGGAAGCGGATTTCGAGCTCGGTGAGCCGGAACAGGCTCTCCATCAGCAGTTCGGCGTCGACATTCCTCGCCCGCGGCTCCAGCACGAGACGCACATCCTCGGCGGATTCGTCGCGCACATCGGCGAGCAGCGGCAGCTTCTTCTCGTTGAGCAGATCGGCAATCTTCTCGACCAGCCGCGACTTCGGCACGCCGTAGGGGATTTCCGTGACGACGATCACATAGGTGCCGCGTCCGGTCTCTTCCTTCTCCCAGCGGGCGCGCAGGCGAAAACCGCCGCGCCCGGTCGCATAGGCATCGGCAATGGAGGCCGGTGACTCGATGATGACGCCGCCGGTGGGGAAATCCGGGCCCTTCACGAATCGCAGGAGTTCGTCGGTCGTCGCCTGCGGATGGTCGATGAGGTGCAGGCTGGCGTCGATCAGTTCCGCCGCGTTGTGCGGCGGGATCGAGGTCGCCATGCCGACGGCGATGCCGGTCGAGCCATTGGCGAGCAGGTTCGGGAACGCGCCCGGCATGACGATCGGTTCTTCCGTCGTGCCGTCATAGTTCGGGCGGAAGTCGACCGCATCCTCGTCGATGCCATCGAGGATGAGGCGCGCGACCTCGGTCAACCGCGCCTCGGTGTAGCGTTCGGCGGCGGCGTTATCGCCGTCGATATTGCCGAAATTTCCCTGCCCGTCGACCAGAGGATAGCGCTGCGCGAAATCCTGCGCGAGGCGAACCATCGCGTCGTAGATCGCCTGGTTACCGTGCGGATGGAAGGAGCCCATCACGTCACCAACGATCTTGGCGCTCTTGCGGAAGCCGCCGCCGGGATCGAGCCGAAGCAGGCGCATGCCATAGAGAATACGGCGATGGACCGGTTTCAGGCCGTCGCGCGCGTCCGGCAGGGCCCGGTGCATGATGGTGGAGAGCGCATAGGCGAGGTAGCGCTCTTCAAGCGCCGCCTTCAGCCCGATCGGTTCGATCGCACCTTCGCCTGTCGGAATCGGTCCTTCTCCCATCGTTCTTGGCTACAGCGAATCAGCCACAGGAACAAGACGCGAACGCCGCAGGCACCGGGCATGCACAGGCTTGTGCCGGCTTCGCGAGCGGAAGACCTGCGACATTCTGCGCCATGCGCCTGATTTTCGCGCACGACCTCAAACGCGTGCGCATCATTTCTATACAAACAATAACACAGCCAGCATCCTCAATGAGTTGCAAGATTGTATCCAACTCATTGTTTCGTTTGGCTTTCACATCGTTCATTTCGAAATCATTTCGAAGTTAGAACGACTTCTGTTTCTGTTTGTCTGAGTATGTTACGCAGCCGGCGTGGGCGTATGCGAAGGGTAAGGACATGACACGCTCGATAACATCTCTCGCCGTGGTTGCCGGTTTCGGCCTGGCTGCGGCGACTTCCGCACAGGCCTCGCCGATGGGAGCCGGGGCCGCGGTCGGCAATGTCCGGACCATTGTGCCGGCGGCGCAGGTTCTGCCGGTCCAATGGCAGAATGTCTGCCGCGAACGGATCATCATCCGCAGGGATGCCCGCGGCAGAATCCAGCAGTACCAGCTGCCGATGTGCACACCGGTCTGGGTAGGCCGCCGCTATTTCCGCGACGGTTTGTACTACGCCGACCCCAGTTTCCTGGCGCCGCTGTAGTGCCTTTGCCGATGCGGGGATGACACCTTAGCGGGCGTCGAGGCGCGACAGCGCCGTCAGCAGGGATTCGCGGGCGTCCGGCATGGAAAGCCCGCGAGGATCGAGCACGCGGCGCGCAAGAAAATGCCCGGTCAGCGCAAACGCCGCGCGGACATTGGCGGTCGATGGCGGTTCGGCCACTTCGCCGACGAGGAAGTACGGCAGTTCGAACAGCTGGTCGCGCCAGGGTTCGCCGGCATCGCGGCTGACCGCGCGACCGGATTTGGGCGAGACATAGAGCAGGTCGTTGCGCCCGCCCGTCGCCGCGCAGCTCTCCAGGTCAAGACCGAAGCCGAGCTCGGTGAGCATCATCAGCTCGAAGCGTGCGACCAGCATTCCGGCCAGGGTGGGTTTGTCGAGGTGCCCGGCCATCATGTCCAGCAGCGCATGCAACTCCGCATGCGGATCGCGCTCGGGAAGCAGGCGCAGCAGCGCGCTGACATGGGCGAAGGCGAAGGACGAGACCGGCTGCCCCATCAGCCGCTCGGCGCGGGCGGAGGTGACCTCCAGCGTGAAGGCGCCGAGATGCTCGTCGAGGCGCGCCCGCCAGGTGGCGTGGACGCTGTTGCCCGGCTGAAGCGCCGCGGCCTGACGGCGCGAGCCGCCACCGCGCACGAGGCCGAGGTGACGGCCATGCGCCGCAGTCATCAACTCGACGATGGCATTCGCCTCGCCATGGCGGCGTAGACCGATGATGACGCCGTCATCGACCCACTCCATTGCCGCTCTCCGCCTAGTCGGAGGACGGGAATTCGAGCCCCATCTCGCGGTAGCGCTCGGGGTCGTCAGCCCAATTCTCCCGCACCTTCACGAACAGGAACAGGTGGACGGGGACCTCCAAGATCTCCGCGAGTTCCTTGCGGGACGCGGTGGAGATGGCCTTGATAGTGTCGCCGCCCTTGCCGAGCACGATCTTACGCTGGCTCTCGCGCTCGACGAAGATGGTCTGCTCGATGCGGACCGAGCCGTCCTTGCGTTCCTGCCAGGAATCCGTCTCGACCGTGGAGCGGTAGGGCAGTTCCTCATGCAGGCGATGGAACAGCTTCTCGCGGGTGATCTCGGCCGCCAGCGAGCGCATGGGCGCGTCCGAAATCTGGTCCTCGGGATAGAGCCACGGCCCGTGCGGCAGCATGCCGGTCAGCCATTCGCGCAGCTCGGCCAGCCCGTCGCCCGTCAGGGCCGAGACCATGAACAGGCGGTCAAAGGAGATGAGCTGGCCGATGTTGTAGGCAAGCTCCAGCAGGTTCTCACGCTTCACCAAGTCGATTTTGTTCAGCAGGATGGCGCGCGGGCGGCGCACATCGGCAAGCCCCTTGATGATTGCCGTGACGTCGTCGCTGAGCCCGACCCGCGCGTCGATCAGCAGCACGACGGCATCGGCATCCCCTGCCCCGCTCCAAGCCGAGCGAACCATGGCCTTCTCCAGCCGGCGCTTGGGCGCGAAAATGCCGGGCGTGTCGACGAGGATGATCTGCGTCTTGCCCTCGATGGCGATGCCACGCACCAGCGAGCGCGTCGTCTGCACCTTGTGCGAGACGATGGAGACCTTGGTGCCCACCAGAGCATTGGTCAGCGTCGACTTGCCGGCATTGGGAGCGCCGATGAGGGCGACGAAGCCGCACCGTGTGTCGGCGCCGACGTCCTGGGCGATATCAATCATGCGTTGACCTGTTCGAGGAAGGCTGCCGCAGCGGCCTTCTGCGCGTTCTGCTTGGAGGAGCCGGCCCCTTCGACGTGATCGAAGCCCGGCACCTCCACGGCGATGCGGAAGTGCGGATTATGATCCGGACCGGAGCGCTCCACCAGCCGATATGTAGGAGGAGGAAATCCGCGTGCCTGCGACCATTCCTGCAGGGCAGTCTTGGGATCGCGGGCGGTGCCGCCGGCCTTCTTGAGACGCGGGCGCCAGAAACGCTCGACCAGCGCCTCAGCGGCAGGAAAACCAGCGTCGAGATAAACGGCCGCCAGCACCGATTCCGCGATGTCGGCGAGGATCGCCGTGCGCTCGCGCCCGCCATCGCGGTCCTCGCCGGTGCCCAGCCTTATGTGGGCGCCGACGCCCATGGCGCGCGCGACCTCCGCGCAGCTGTCCTCGCAGACAAGGTCGGCAAGGCGCCGGGAGAGCTCGCCCTCCTCCGCCTGCGGGTAGGCGCGGTAAAGCATATCGGAGACGACAAGACCGAGCACGTGGTCGCCGAGGAATTCGAGCCGCTGATAGGAGCGCACGCGCGCGCGGCTGCCCTGCAGGCCGGTAACGGAGCTGATATGGGTCAGCGCCAGAACGAGGTGCGAACGATCCCGGAAGCGGTGCCCGAGCGCCTCCTCAAGCGCATCGAGCCCCGCATCGCCGGATGGAGGCCGCGATCCACGCGTCATCGCACGAAGGAGAACAGGCGGTCCCAGCGGACCGTCCAGGGCCACTTCCAGAACTGCCAGGCCGCATCACCTTCCTTCACCGAGAAGAAGATCATCTGCGCGCGGCCGATCAAGTTCTCGTAGGGGACATAGCCGACCTGGCTCAGCACGCGGCTGTCGGTGGAATTATCGCGGTTGTCGCCCATCATGAAGTAATGATCCGGCGGCACCTTGTAGACCGGCGTGTTGTCGTAGAAGCCGTTCTCGACCAGATCGAGCGTCTGGTAGCTGACGCCGTTGGGCAGGGTCTCGCGCCACACCTTGACGCGCTGCACGCGCCCGCCGCCCTCATCATCCATCCAGTAGCCGGCATCCTCGCGCTTCACCGGCACGCCGTTGATGTTCAGCACGCCACCGATCATCTGGATCTCGTCGCCGGGCAGACCGATGACGCGCTTGATGTAATCAGTGCTTTCGTCGCGAGGCAGCTTGAACACCACCACGTCGCCGCGGTTCGGCGTCGAGCCGAGCAGGCGACCGCTGAACAGCGGCGGCGCGAAGGGCAGCGAGAAGCGGCTATAGCCATAGCTGAACTTCGAGACGAACAGGTAGTCGCCGACCAGCAGCGTCTCCTTCATCGATCCCGAGGGGATGTTGAAGGGCTGGAACAGGAAGGTGCGGATGATGATGGCGATAAGGAACGCCTGGAAGATCACCTTGGCGGTTTCGCCGAGGCCGCCTTCTTTCTTCTTCGGTGCTGTCGTCGAGCTCATATCGCTTTCCGCTGTGCCGCGCGGAGAGTTCCGCCCGCCGGGCCGTGCGCTCCTATAGCCGCTCGTCGTGCCGGCGGCAACGCAGGCAAGTCACGATCGCACGAGGTGACGATTGGTCAGCCCGCCGGGTCTTTCGGAACCGCACTGATGATGACGAAGGCCTGCGCGATCGGCCCGTCATCGGTAATGGTCAGGTCGATGCGCGCCTCGTAGCCTGGGGGCGTGATGGAGTCGAGCCGTGCCAGCGCGCCGCCGGTCAGCTGCATGGTCGGCCGCCCGGAAGGCAGATTGACCACGCCCATGTCCTTCCAGAACACGCCCTGCGCGAGCCCGGTGCCGAGCGCCTTGGCGCAGGCCTCCTTGGCGGCGAAGCGCTTGGCATAGCTCTCGGCACGGCGGGCCCGGCGCTCGGACTTCGCGCGCTCAACATCCGTGAAGACACGATCAAGGAAGCGCTCACCGTGGCGCTCCAGCACCTCGGCAACGCGGCGGGCGTCAGTGATGTCCGAGCCGATGCCGATGATCATGCCGCCTTGTCCGTGCCGACGTGCGCCCGTCCGCGCGCCATCGCCGCACGCATCTGGCGGACGGCCCCCTCCAGTCCGACGAAAATGGCCTCGCCGATGAGGAAATGGCCGATGTTCAGTTCGCGCACGGGCTCCAGCGCAGCAATGGTCTCGGCGCTGGCGAAGTCGAGCCCGTGGCCGGCATGGATTTCAAGCCCCAGCTTGGCGCCCTGCTCCGCCGCCGCCCTGAGCCGGGCGAACTCGGCCTGCGCCGCGTCGTGCTCGCCGGCGGCGATGAAGTCGCACCAGGCGCCGGTGTGCAGTTCGATCACCGCCGCGCCGATGTCGGCCGCGCGCGCAATCTGGTCCTCATCCGGCGCGACGAACAGCGACACGCGAATGCCTGCGTGGGAGAGAGCCTCTACCTTGTGCGCGAGATCGATGCCGCCGCCGATCACGTCGAGCCCGCCCTCGGTGGTACGCTCCTCGCGGCGCTCCGGCACCAGGCAGCTGGCATGCGGCTTCAGCTCCAGCGCAAGGGCGACCATCTCGTCCGTCGCCGCCATCTCGAAATTCAGCGGCACCAGCAATACGTCCTTGAGACGGCGCATGTCCGCGTCGCGAATGTGGCGACGGTCCTCGCGCAGATGCGCGGTGATGCCATCCGCGCCAGCGGCACAGGCAAGCTGAGCCGCGCGTACGGGATCAGGCAGGGCGCCGCCGCGCGCATTTCGCACGGTGGCGACGTGGTCGATGTTCACGCCGAGGCGGAGGGGCGGCACGATCCGTGTCATGGTGTCAGGCCTTCGTGCCCTGGATGCTACGGCTGCCCGGCTTCACCGGCGGAAGCGCGGCAAGCTCGGGAGGCAGTGCGTCGGCCGGATAGGCCGGGATATCGAGCTTCGCCAGCGCGATCATGGGAACGCCAAGATCGGCCTTGCCGTTGGAACGGTCGATCAGGCAGGCCGCGCCGACGACGTTGCTGGTGTGCTCGGCAACGGCGGCGAGGCATTCGCGCGAGGACAGGCCAGTGGTGATGATGTCTTCGACCATCAGGACGCGTGCCTCGGGGGGAATGGTGAAGCCGCGACGCAGCTGGAACTTGCCGTCCTCGCGCTCCACGAACACCGCCTTGGCGCCGAGCTGGCGCGCGGTTTCGTAGCCCGGCACGATGCCGCCAATGGCCGGCGATACGACATAGTCGATCTTGCCGAATGCCGCCTCGGCCTTTTCCGCCAACGCCTTGCACAGCCGCGCAGTGCGCACCGGATCCTGGAAGATGAACATCTTCTGCAGGAAGACGGGACTGCGCAGACCGGAGGAAAGGATAAAATGCCCCTCAAGCAGCGCGCCGGCCGCGCGGAATTCGGCCACAACCTCGTCTTGCGTCATCTCGATGCCCGGAGCCTGTTTCGAAGGAATGCCGTGATAGCCGATCCTCCCGGCCACGTCACCGTGGTTCGGCGCGGCGATGCGCGCCGGCCAGCCCGGCAACGCCTCGACAAGTCCGGCCGGTTCCCTGGGATCAGCCGTTGACGCGCTCGACGCTGGAGACAACCGGCCGCGCCCTGAGATCCGCGATGATGCCGTTCAGGTGGCGCAGATCATAGACACCGATATCGATGACCATGCGGGTGAAATCCGCCGAGCGTGAGGACATGCGCAGGTTCTCGATATTGCCGTCGCGTTCGCCGATGACCTGGGCGATCTGCGCCAGCGAACCCGGCTCATGCGTGGCGATCACGACGATCTGAACCGGAAAGCGTTGCGGATCGTCCTCGTCGATGTCCCAACGCACGTCGAGCCAGCGCTCGGGCTCCTCCTCGAACTCTTGCAGCGCTGGAGACTGGATGGGGTAGATGGTGATCCCCTCGCCCGGCGTGAGGATGCCGACGATGCGGTCACCCGGCACGGCGCCGCCATTCGGCGCGAAGCGCACCGGCAATTCGCGGTTGATGCCGCGAATGGGAATGGCGGTCTTGGGATCGGGATCGCTTTCAATGCCAGGAATCTTGAACTTCAGGCTCTGGCCCTGTTCCAGCTCGAACCAGCCCTCGCCATGCGGCGCGGTACGCTCCTCGATACGTGGACCGGTCCATTCCGGATGGATCGCCTTGACCACGTCGTCCGCGCGCATCTCGCCGCGCCCGACCGCGGCATAGACGTCCTCCAGCGAGGCGCGCGCCAGACGTCCGATCACGCCGCCCAGCTTCTCCTCGGAGAACACCTTGCCCGCGCGCGCCACGGCGCGCTCGACGATCCGTTTGCCGAGGCCGGCATATTGCGACCGCACCGCGGCGCGGGTGGCGCGCCGGATCGCCGCGCGTGCCTTGCCGGTGACGACGATGGACTCCCAGGCGGCGGGCGGCGTCTGGCCGGAGGCGGTGATGATCTCGACCTCGTCGCCGTTCTGCAGTTCGGAGACGAGGGGTACGTTGGTGCCGTTGACCTTGGCGCCGACCGCGCGGTCGCCGACGCCGGTATGCACAGCATAGGCGAAGTCGATGGGCGTCGCCCGACGCGGCAGGGTGATCAGCCGGCCCTTCGGGGTGAAGCAGAACACCTGGTCGTGGAACAGTTCGAGCTTGGTGTGTTCGAGGAATTCCTCGGGGCTGGAGCCCTCCGCCAGCAGCTCGATGGTGCGCCGGAGCCAGGCATAGGCATTGGAATCGCGATTTCCCGGGGCGGCAGCACTGCCCGAGGCATCCTTGTAGAGCGCGTGCGCGGCGATGCCGTACTCGGCGATCTCGTGCATTTCGCGGGTGCGGATCTGCAGTTCGACGCGCTGGCGGCCGGGGCCGACCACAGTGGTGTGCAGCGAGCGATAATCGTTCTGCTTCGGGGTCGAGATGTAGTCCTTGAAGCGACCCGGCACGAGCGGCCATTTGGTGTGCACGACGCCGAGCGCGGCGTAGCAATCCTCCATTCGCTCAACGAGGATACGGAAGCCGTAAATGTCGGAAAGCTGCTCGAAGGCGATCGATTTCTGTTCCATCTTGCGCCAGATGGAATAGGGGCGCTTCTCCCGGCCCTTCACGACCGCGGCGACGCCCTTCTGTGCCACGGCGTCGCTGAGTTCGCGCTCGATCGCCGCGACCAGTTCGCCATTACTTTCCTTCAGCGTCTGAAGACGGGTGCGGATCGATTCATAGGCGTCGGGCGACAGCTGGCGAAACGACAGGTCCTCCAGCTCCTCGCGCATGTCGTGCATGCCCATGCGGCCGGCGAGCGGGGCATAGATGTCCAGCGTTTCCTGCGCGACGCGCGAACGCTTCTCCTCCGGCACCCATTTCAGCGTGCGCATGTTGTGCAGGCGGTCGGCCAGCTTGACCAGCAGCACCCGCACGTCGTCGGCGATAGCAAGCAGCAGCTTGCGCAGGTTTTCCGCTTGCTTGGCCTGCTTGGAGACCAGATCGAGCTTCTTGATCTTGGTGAGGCCCTCGACCAGCGCGCCGATCTGCTCGCCGAAGATGCGGTCGATCTCGTCGCGGGTGGCGTCGGTGTCCTCGATCGTGTCGTGCAGCAGCGCGGCAACGATGGTGGCATCGTCGAGCTTGAGATCGGTCAGGATCGCGGCGACTTCGAGTGGATGCGAGAAATAGGGATCGCCCGAGGCACGCTTCTGCGTTCCGTGGGCGCGCATCGCATAGACGTAAGCCCGGTCAAGCAGCGACTCGTCGGTGTTGGGATTGTACCGGCGGACGCGCTCGACGAGCTCGTACTGCCGCATCATGACAGGTCAACCCTCGAGAACCCGACTCGTCTCTCGCCGGGTACGCCAAATATCATCATGCTTCCAATCTGGTGCAAGCCACGGCTGCGCTCGCGCGCATAGGTTCCCGGCGCAAACCGCAGGGCCGTTGCCGTTGAATTAATATTATTTTCGAAATACCCTCACCGATATACCTCCGGAAAGGGTACATTCATGAATGCGCTGCCGTGGTTCGGCTATATCGCGGTTTATGTCGGCGGAGCGATTGCGGGCTTCATCGCAGCGGCACTTTCGTGCGCAGCATCCAAGAATGGCCTGCTGGAAGAACTCGGTGTGCTGAGAAAGCGTAACGATGAGCTTGAGGCGCAACTCTCGGAGCTGATCCGCTAACCCGCCCGGACAATAGATCAGCAGCGCGGCGCCAGAAACGGCGACGCCGGCTTTCGCCGGCGCTCGTGAACTCTCTACCCCTCACGCGTTACGACGCGCGACGGCCTTACCGGTCAGCCTTCCTCGTCGTCGCTCGGCTCCGGCGGCACGAGGCCCTGAAGTCCGGCGAGCAGCTCTTCCTCGGTCATGCGATCGAGCATGACGTCGGAATCATCCGCGCCACTCGAGGACGCCGAGGCAATCATCGGCACGGTCTCCGGCTCGGGCTCGTCGACCTCGGTGAACTTCTGCAGCGAATGGATCAGTTCCTCGCGCAAGTCTTCCGGCGAGATGGTCTGGTCGGCGATCTCGCGCAGCGCGACGACGGGGTTCTTGTCATTGTCGCGGTCGATGGTGATCGGCGAGCCGGACGCGATCATGCGCGCACGATGGCCGGCGAGAAGAACGAGCTCGAAGCGATTGTCGACCTTGTCGACGCAATCCTCGACGGTGACGCGAGCCATGCCTCGGCACTCCTGTCTGCTTGTCTGTAAAGCGCGTGCCTTAAACCAATGAAGGCGCGGGAGCAAGTGTCGCCATCCCCGTTCCGCTCTGCCAGAGCCCCGGCCCCGCCCTTCCGACAAAAAACCGTGTAGCCCGGCTGCTGCGTCCCTCCATTGCCACAAATGCGTTATGAGTAGTCCCGGGGCACGAACCGCAGTGTCGCTTCAGCGACGCCGCATCCTTTTTCGACTAGCGTTTCAGGTACTTGCCCATTATGGCTCAGGGAATGGAAAAGACAGCTCTTTTTATCGACGGCGCCAATCTGTATTCGGCCACCAAATCTCTCGGTTTCGACATTGATTATAAGCGGCTCCTGAAGGATTTTCAGGCGCGCGGCTACGTCCTTCGTGCCTTTTACTACACGACCCTGGTCGAAGATTCGGAATATTCGTCGATCCGTCCACTTCTCGACTGGCTCGACTACAATGGGTACTCCGTCGTCACTAAGCCGGCGCGCGAATTCACCGACAGCCAGGGGCGCCGGCGCGTACGCGGCAACATGGATATCGAGCTGGCAGTCAACGCGATGGAGCTCGCCTCCCATGTTGACCACATCGTGATCTTCTCCGGCGACGGCGACTTCCGTTCGCTGGTGGAAGCCATCCAGCGCAAGGGCGTCCGCGTCAGCGTGGTGTCGTCCGTCCACACCCAGCCGCCGATGATCGCAGACGAGTTGCGCCGCCAGGCCGACGTGTTCATCGATCTCGTCGATCTTCAGGCGCGGATCGGCCGCGATCCGGCGGAGCGATCCGGCCGCATGCACGAGCCGCCCCGCTTCCTAGAGCGCCGCTCGGCTGCGCCGGCCGGCGACGACGAAGACGTGACCGAGTCCTGAGGCCGGCATGAGCGTCCTGCCGACGCCCGCGCCGGCGGAACCGCCGTGCGACTGCCCGCTCTGTCCGCGCCTGGTCGCCTTCCGCGAGCACTGGCGCGCGGCCGAGCCGGGCTGGCATAACGCGCCCGTCCCCTCCTTCGGGCCACAGGATGGGCGCCTGCTCATCGTCGGCCTCGCACCCGGCCTTCGCGGCGCCAACCGGACCGGGCGCCCCTTCACCGGCGACTATGCCGGTGAACTGCTCTACTCGACGCTGATCAAGTTCGGCTTCGCCACCGGCGTATTCGAAGCGCGGCCGGACGACACGCTGCGGCTCAAGGATGCGCGGCTCACCAATGCGGTGCGGTGCGTGCCGCCGGAGAACAAGCCGGCGACCGAGGAGATCAGGAACTGCCGGCCGTTCTTCTCCGCCACCATCGGCCTGCTGCCGGCGCTGAGCGCCATCGTGGCGCTTGGCAAGATCGCGCACGATCAGGTGCTCGCCGCGCATGGCGAGAAGCTGTCGCACCACAAATTCGCCCATGGCGCCGTGCATCGGATCGGCGATCTGGTGCTTTTCGACAGCTACCACTGCTCCCGCTACAACACGAATACGGGCGTCCTGACGACGGAAATGTTCCACGCCGTCTTCGCCAAGGTGCGCGCGCATATCGACGCGCTGAACTGATCAGGGCGCGACCGGCGCCCACAGCACGTCCTCGATCCGGCGTGCGCCGGCCGCCAGCATCACCAGCCGGTCGAAGCCGAGCGCGATCCCCGACGCCTCCGGCATGATCGCCAGCGCGGCGAGGAAGTCCTCGTCAATGGGATAGCGCTCGCCATAGATGCGTTCTTTCTCGTCCATCCATTGAACGAAGCGCCGGCGCTGCTCCTGCGCATCGGTCAGCTCGCCGAAGGCATTGGCTAGCTCGACGGCGCAGACATAGAGCTCGAAGCGCTCTGCCACACGCGGATCGGACAGCTTGGGCCGGGCCAGCGCAGCCTCCGAGATGGGGTATTCGCACAATATGGTCGGGCGACCGATGCCGAGGAAGGGCTCGATCTTCTCCACCATCACGCGGGTGAACACATCCGCCCAGCTATCGTCCTCCGCCACCCGGATGCCGGCGGCGCGGGCCGCCCGCCAGAGACCGTCGCGATCATTGCCGGCGATGCCGGCGGTCGCCATCAGGTCGATGCCGGCGAAGCGGTCGAAGGCCTCCGCCACGGTCAGCCTCTCCGGTACCAGGCCGACATCGCAAACATGTCCGCCGAAATGGAACTCGCGGGCGCCGACCGCTTCCGCCGTCGCTGCGAGCAGATCGGCACAGTCCCGCATTAGCGCTTCATAGGTTTCTTCGGCGCGATACCATTCGAGCATGGTGAACTCGGGATGGTGCAGCGCCGTGCGCTCGCCATTGCGGAACACGCGGGCAAAGATGAACAGGCGCTCCTCGCCGGCAGCGAGCAGCTTCTTGGCGGTGAATTCCGGCGAGGTGTGGAGATAGCGCGGCGTCCGCCTCCCGTCCGGCCGCTCCAGCTCGGTGACGAACGCCTTGAGGTGCGTCTCGTTGCCGGGCGACAGCTGAAGGATCGGTGTCTCGACCTCCACGAAATCGCGCCCACCAAAGAAAGCGCGCAACGCCGCCTGCACGCGCTGACGGGCCAGCAGGAAGGGGCGCCGGTCGGCGTGGCGTTCGGGCGTCCACCAGGGCGAGGCAGGAAGCGACATGACGGCGGATACTCCAGCGGCTCAGCCGGGGTTGGCGGATGACGGACGCCCTAGTATAGGAGGCGCCCAAAGGAATCCCCCGGTGCCTCCGCGCGATGCGGCGCACCCAACAGCCAGAGGACCTCCATGGTCAAGGTCATCGCCAGCTCGCTGCGCAAGGGCAGCGTGGTCGACATCGACGGCAAGCTCTACGTGGTTCTCACGGCCGACAACATCCATCCCGGCAAGGGCACGCCTGTCACCCAGCTCGACATGCGCCGCATTTCCGACGGCGTGAAGATCTCCGAGCGCTATCGCACCACCGAGCAGGTGGAGCGCGCCCATGTCGAGGACCGCCCCTACACCTTCCTCTATTCCGACGCGGAAGGCTTCCACTTCATGAACCCGGAGAATTACGACCAGGTGGCCGTCTCCAAGGACGTGATTGGCGACCAGGCGGCCTATCTCCAGGAAAGCATGCAGGTCATGCTGTCGGTGCATGAGGGCAATGCCATCGCCATCGAGCTTCCGCAGCGCGTGACGCTCGAAGTGGTCGAGACCGAGCCGGCGATGAAGGGGCAAACCGCCTCCTCCTCCTACAAGCCCGCCATCCTGTCGAACGGCGTGCGTTCGGCCGTGCCCCCGCATATCGCCGTCGGCACCCGCATCGTCGTCATGACCTCCGACGGCTCTTATGTCGAGCGGGCCAAGGACTGACCCATGAGCGCCGGAACCGACGCCTCGCCGCAACCGGTCATCCGGCCTCTTCGTCCAGCGGATTTAACCGACTGGACCAACCTCTGGAACGCCTATCAGCGCTTCTACGAGGCCGACATTCCCGACGAGACGACCGCGCTGACCTGGCAGCGCCTGCTGGACCCGGCCGAGCCGGTGCATGGCGCGGTCGCGGTCGACCCGGCTACCGGCGACGCGCTCGGCTTCGTACATTTCATCGAGCACCGCTCGACCTGGGTCGCCACAAGCTCGGTCTATCTCGAGGATCTCTATGTGAGCCCGGCGGCGCGTGGCCTTGGCCTCGGCCGCCGGCTGATCGCCTATGTGGCAGAGCATGCGCGGGATATCGGAGCGCCGGCAGTGCACTGGCTGACCCATTCAAGCAATGAGACGGCCCAGACACTGTATGATCGAGTGACCGGCGGGCGCTCCGGATTCATCCAGTATCAGCTAAATCTGGACGAAAAGAAATAGGCGCAAGTTGTTGATTTTACGAAAGGCGAACTAACCCCTATCGCGCAGCAGCCGCTGCTTGTCGCGCGCCCAATCCTTCTCCTTCAGCGCCTCGCGCTTGTCATGCGCCTTGCGGCCGCGGGCGATGGCGATCTCGACCTTGGCCCGGCCCTGCTCGTTGAAGAAAATCTTCAGCGGCACCACCGTCATGCCCTCGCGCTCGACCGCCTGCCAGAGGCGGGAGATCTGCCGCTTGTGCAGCAGAAGTTTCCGAGGGCGGCGCGGCTCGTGGTTGAAGCGGTTCGCCTGCAGATATTCCGGGATGAACGAATTGTAGAGGATCGCCTCGCCGGTCTTCGCCGAGACGTAGCTCTCCCCCACAGTCGCTTTGCCGGCACGCAGGCTCTTCACCTCGGTACCGCTGAGCGCGATTCCGGCCTCGAACACCTCGCCGATGTCGAAATCGAACCGGGCCCGCCGGTTATCGGCGACGACCTTGTGTGACTGGATTTTCTTTTCGGCCATATCGTTCCATGCGGGACGGAAAGGCGCTCCGTCCCTGCCCTCAGTTGATCAGCCCTGCGTGCCGCATGGCATCGCGGACGACCAGCTTGGTCTTCTCCGTCACCGGCACCATCGGCAGGCGAGCTTCATCGGCGATCTTGCCGAGCACGCTCAGGGCATATTTGGTAGGGCTCGGGTTGGTTTCAACGAACAGCGCCTGAAACAGCGGGAAAAGCCGGTCCTGAATCTCCAGCGCCGCCTTGTAGTCGCCGGCGATGCAGGCGTTCATCAGCTGCGCGCACAGCTTCGGCGCCACGTTGGAGGCGACCGAGATGCAGCCGTCGCCACCATGCGCCATGAAGCCGAGCGCCGTCGCATCCTCGCCGGAGAGCTGATTGAAGGTCGGCCCCATAACCTGGCGCTGCTGGCTGACGCGGGCAAGGTTTGCGGTCGCGTCCTTCACGCCGACAATGTTCTTCAGCTCGAACAGCCGCGCCATCGTCTCCACCGACATGTCGATCACCGACCGGCCGGGGATGTTGTAGATGTAGATCGGAATGCCGATGGCGTCGTTAATGGCCTTGTAGTGCTGGTACAGCCCTTCCTGGCCCGGCTTGTTGTAGTAAGGCGTGACCACGAGCACCGCGTCCGCCCCCGCCTTCTCGGCGTGGCGTGCAAGGTCGATGGCCTCGATCGTGTTGTTGGAGCCGGCGCCGGCGATCACCGGCACGCGGCCGGCCGACTGCGCGACGGTCCATTCGACGACCAGCTTGTGCTCGTCATGCGACACGGTTGGGCTCTCGCCCGTGGTGCCGACGGGCACCAGGCCGTGTATGCCTTCCTCGATCTGCCAGTCGACGAAGGAGCGGAACGCTTTCTCGTCCAGCTTGCCGTCGCGGAACGGCGTGACGAGCGCCGTGAAGGATCCACGGAAGGGCAGCGGATGAGGCATGGTGCGCTCCTGGAAATTTCTCATCATTGTCGCGCGTCGCCAACCGGGCGATGCAGCGAAGGGGCCATCAGATATCGCGTCGGCGCCTCGGAAGAAAGGGTGATTTGCCGCTTCTCTTGGCAAAGCTGCGCCGCTGCGGCACCCTGCCCCTGTTTCGCCGGGTTGCGGGCCTACCAGCCAGAGGTAGTATCGCGACAAGACAGGCTGCATCCGGTTGTGGTTAGCAATTCGTCAAGAAGATCGCGCGACAAAGGAAGAGAGACAGTCCTGGATGGGACTGCGGCGTAATGCAGGCCTCGCCAGCCTGCCGGGAGTTGAGCGGCCGATGAGCGATACAATCTCGGGCAAATCGAATTTGCGCGTTTCTCTTGAGCATGGCGTTGTAGCCGCTCGCGATACGCGGTGTTTTAAGCGGGCGGGCCGTACCGGCACCGCCCTGTCGCTGATGACCGCCCTGCTGCTCGGCGGCACCGCCATCGCTCTGGCCGAAACCGCACCGGCGAAGCCACCCGTCAAGCCCGCGGCAAAGACCACAGCGAAGCCCGCTCCCAAACCAGCGCCGAAGGCTGCGGCCAAGAAGACCGATGGCAAGGGCGCGGCAAAGACCGCTGCGAAGCCGACCCTTACGACGACCGCCAAGCCGGTGGCGGCTGCTGCGGTGGCTGCTCCGGCCCTGGCGATCCCGAGCCTTGGCGGTGCCCCGGCCGACCTGCAGCGCGCGGTGTCTCTCGTCGAGCAGGGCAATTCGGCCGACGCGCTGGCGATAGCCGATTCGATGCGCGACCCCGGCGCACAAGCTCTGGTACGCTGGCTCGCCTTGCGCGTGACGGCACGCGATGTCGGCTTCGACCGGGCGGTGGCGATCCTTCGCGCCCACCCGACGCTGCCGACCCCCATCGTCCTGCGCCGCCGGCTCGAGTATCTGCTGTTTGCGGAGAACAAGGACCCGCAGACGATCCTCGCCTTCTTCGGCGAGCAGCGTCCCTTTTCCGGCGAAGGCAAGATTGCGCTGGCCCGCGCCCTCTTCGCCGCCGGCGACCAGAAGGCCGGCGCGGCGTGGTTGCGCGATGCCTGGCGTGAGGACGCGCTGTCCTCCGATACGGAATCGACCGTCATGGTCGAGTTCGGCGGCGTGCTGACGCGAGCCGACCACAAGTACCGGGCCGACAAACTGCTCTATAGCGAGGATGCCGAACGGGGCCTGCGCGCGGCGCAGCGCGCGGGCAACGATGTGACTGCTTTGGCGCGCGCGCGCATCGCCCAGTTTTCCGGCAAGGGTGACGTATCGAAGCTGCTGGCGGCGGTGCCGGGCTCGATGCGCTCGGATCCCGCCTATCTCTACACCCTTGCCAAGATGCAGCGGCGCAATGACGACCACGCCGCCGCCGCACGCACGCTGTCTGCCGCACCCAAGGACCCCGAGTTGCTCGTTGATACCGACGAATGGTGGGTCGAGCGGCGCCTCGTCACGCGCGGACTGCTCGACAAGGGCGACGCGCGCACCGCCTACAAGGTCGCCCGCGATGCCGTGACGCCGGACGACGAGCACAAGCGCGCCGACCAGCAGTTCACCTCAGGCTGGATCGCCCTGCGCTTCCTGAACGACCCGAAGACCGCCCAGCAGCACTTCGCTAAAGTGGCTGAGAACCAGGTGCACCCGGCGACCATCTCGCGCGGTTATTATTGGCAGGGCCGGGCCTGGGAGGCGCTGGGTTCGACCGCGAACGCGCGTCAGCAATATGAGCAGGCCTCGTATTTCGGCACGGCCTATTACGGCCAGCTGGCTGCAGCCCGGCTTGGCCAGCCGACGGTGAAGGTTCAGTCCGCGCCGACCGCCAATGCGGCCCAGCGTGCCGCCTTCGCCCGCGATGAAGGGGTGATGATCTTCAAGCTGTTGCAGCGGCTCGACAAATCGAGCCTGCAACTGGCCCTCGCCTATGACCTCGCCGAGCGACTGCCGGATGCCGCCCAGCTCGGCCTGCTGGCGGAACTGGCGCGTGCCGATGGCGACGCCCGCACCATGACCACGATCGGCAAGATCGCGCTTAATCGCGGCTTCCCTCTAGCCGCCGAGGCCTATCCGACCATCGGCATCCCGAACTACCGGCCCATCACGACGGAGGTCGACCGAGCGCTGGTGTTCGCCATCGCCCGGCAGGAAAGCATGTTCAATCCCGCTGCCCGCTCCAGTGCCGGTGCCACGGGGCTGATGCAGGTCATGCCCGCCACCGGCCGCACCATCGCCAGCCGCACCGGCGTTTCGCTCAACCCGGCGCAGCTGAGCAATCCGAGCGTCAACGTTCAGTTCGGCGCAGCGGAGCTGCGCAGCCTGCTCGACAACTACCAGAACAACTACATCCTGACCTTCGCCGGCTACAATGCCGGGCGGGGCAATGTAGCCAAGTGGATCGCCGCCTATGGCGACCCGCGCGACCCTGCCGTCGACCCCATCGACTGGGTCGAGCGCATCCCCTTCTCGGAGACCCGCAACTATGTGCAGCGGGTGATGGAGAATGCGCAGATCTACAAGGCGCGGTTCGGCAGCCGAAACACGCTGCAGATCGAGGCGGACCTGCGCGGCTCGCGACTCTGAAGGCTGGCGTCAGCCCTAGAGCATTTTCGAGCGAAGTGGCATCCGGTTCGCGTGAAGAAAATGCGTCAGGACAACAGGCTAGAGGGTTTTCGGTGAACCGGAGTTCATCGAAAACCCTCTAGCGGGCGTGGCGCCGCGTACAGGCGCGGCGCAGCCAGCAGCCCCCGATGCAGCCCAGCGCGTAGGCACCCAGCAGCAACCCGGTCGTCTCGATGGCAAAGGGCGTCATGACGTCACCTCGCTCTCGTCCTCGTCAGCGATCTTCGGACGGGACGGTGCGCAACCGCTCATCCACCCTGTCGCCAACCCGACGGCGAGCGCTCCGAGGAGGTAGGGCCAGAGTTCAAGCGTCAGGAACCACATGTGACCTCGCAAGCGCGCTTCACTTGATCTGGCCTCACCGGACAATGACCCGGAGATCGCCCGCCACGGCCGCACCTTCCGGGTGAGTCTGCGCGACGGCGGCCAGCCCCCCCGTCACCAACCGCTCCGGCGAGATTCCGGCCTGGGCGAGATAGTCGGTCACCGTCTTCGCCCGCGTGGCGGCCAGGGGAGCATCCGTGCCTGGCTGCTGCACGCTGATCTCGACCACCGCCTCCGGACAGCCCGCCGCCGCCGCTGCGATATGATCGAGGAGACCGTGGCTCGCTGGCGCGACGGTGGCGCCATTCCCGGCAAACTCGATCGAGCCGCGCGACATGAGGTCGTCAATCGCCCTCTGGCAAGCCGCATTGTCCGAACCCTCCCCCCGCGTGGCGATGTCGAGCGCCAGCTCGAGGGTGAAGTTCGCCGGCAGCGCGGCGCGAAGATTCGCGCCGATCGAGGCCACGGCGGCGGAATAGAGCGCGGTGCCGGTGACACGCAGCTTGTTGTCGTCGAAGCGCGCCTCCCCCGAAGCAAGGCGGGCAAGTTCGCCCAGGGCCACCTTCGCGGCAGCTCCGAAGCCGGTCGGCGCGCCCTGCGCCACGGCCGACACGTCGTTCACCGGTGCGCCGAGCAACTGCGTCTTCGCCGATGCGACTAGCGCTTCATGGTCCGCGAGCGAAGGGTAAAAGCCCGAAATGGTCAGCCCGTCGCTATCCTTGCGCAGGCTGAACACATAGGGTGAGACGACCGGCGGGCGGACATCGCGCTCGAGGGTGAAGCCGCCCGGAACCGGCGCCCCAAGCGCGGTCTGCACGGTGTTATAGGCCGCTGAATCCAGTGCCTCGCCGCTGACGGAAAGGTTAGTGCCGCGCCCGCGTACCGATCCCGTCCGCAGCTTCGCAAGCTGCGTCACACCGAAGACGGTTGCGCCGGCCCAGGCCTCGGCGCTGGGCCCGCCGGCCGCAATCCGCATCTCGTCGCTGATCGGCACGCCGGGAAAGCCAGCCCGGATAGCGTCTAGCAGCGCGCGCTTGGCATCCTCCGACGGAGTGTAGCCGGTCAGTCGCAGGCCGGCCGCGCCACGCTGGACGCCCCAGACAAAGGGAGACACGGCCGGCGGCTCAACGGCGAATCGCGTCAGCGTGTAGCCTTCGGGAACGGAACGGCGCGCGCCCGCCAGCGCGTCATAAGCGGCGAAATCGGGTGCCGCTCCTTCAATTGAAATGGTCGTGCCCGACAGCGACACCTTGCCGTTGGGCAGTCGGCCAAGCTGAGCGAGCGCATAGGCGACGGCTTTGAGCCAACCGTCCGTCGGCGGCGCGCCATCCGCGAGCCGCAGCTGATCGGAAATCGCCGCGCCCGGCACGGCCGAGCGGACGATGTCGAGCAGCGCGCGGCGCGCGTCGCCCAGCGGAATGTAGCCCGCCAGCACCACATCACCATCAGCCTCGCGCTGCGCCGACCAGACGAAGGGCGAGACCGTCGGCGGCAGCACCGCGAAGCGCGCGAGCTTGAAGTCGGCCGGCAGTTCGCTGCGCACCGTCACTTCGAGCTCGTCATAGGTAGTGAAGTCCGGAGCGCGCCCCTCAAGGGAAAAGGCATCGTCCGAGATGGTGAAGCGACCCGCCGGCATGCGGGCGAGCTGGCTGATGCCGAACGTCACCATACCGATGAAATCGCCCGCCGGCACGCCCCGCGCGCGCACCAACTCCTTCTCGCCGGAAACGACGACGCCTGGCGTCATGCGGCTGGCCGCCTCGATGATGCGGCGGCGGGCATAGGCGGACGGCACATAGCCTTCAAGACGCAGCTTCGAGCCGTCACGGATCGCCGCGAAGGTGAAGGGGCGGCGCTCGGGCAGCAGCGTGGTGCGATCCTCGACGAGGCGAACGCCGGACATCTGCGCGAGTTCGGCGCGAACCTTGACGCGGGCCTCCTCGGAAAGCGCCTCGCCTTCGAGGATCGCGTCGCGCCCGTCGAAGCTGGCATGGGCCCAGGATTCGCCGATGCTGATCAGCAAGGCGTCAGCACGGCCGGCCAGCGTCGTCTCGATCGGCTCGCGGGAAAAGACGACCGCCGCGACAACGAGCAGCGCAAGGAACGGCAATCCTTTCCACCAGGCCTGCCAACGACACATGAAATGCTTCCCCCGAACGCTCGCCATCTCCTCTCGGAGCCCCCGGCCACGGCGGCGCGAGGCGAATTCATCACGATTCAGCGGCATGGAAAAGCGCAGATCGGCGAAACGAGAGTGCTGATCACACCCACTCGCCCTTTCGCATCACCGGCTCGGCGGCGCCCGTCGCAGTGATCCCGTCGACATCGACCTCTCCGGATCCGATCATCCAGTCGATATGGATCAGGCTGGAATTGGCGCCGCGCGCCGCCAACTCGGCCGGCGAGAGCGAGGAACCGTTGACGAAGCATTTCGAGTAGGACTGGCCAAGCGCGATGTGGCTCGCGGCGTTCTCGTCATACAGCGTGTTGTAGAACAGCAGACCGCTTCTGGAGATCGGCGAGGAATGCGGTACCAGCGCCACCTCGCCCAGCCGGCGCGAGCCCTCGTCCGTCTCCAGCACCTTGTTCAGCACATTGGCACCGGTGCGTGCGTTCGCCTCGACGATGCGTCCGGCCTCGAAACGCACCACGATATCCTGGATCAGGGTGCCCTGATAGGACAGCGGCTTGGTGCTGGCGACGTAGCCGTCCACTCGGTCCTTGTGCGGCGTGGTGAAGACTTCCTCGGTGGGAATGTTGGCGTTGCAGACGATGCCGTTCTTCGCCGTCGAGGCACCGCCCGCCCATTCGTGCTCGTCAGCCAGGCCGACCGTGAGGTCGGTGCCGGGCCCACGGAAGCGCAGCGCCGCGTAGCGCTTGCCATTGAGATAGGTCGTGCGCGCCTGAAGCTCCGAATTATGCGCATCCCAGGCGGCGATCGGATCGGGCGTGTCGACCCGCGAAGCGGCGAAGATGGCGTGCCAGAGCTTGGCGACCGCGATGTCCTCGGGATCGTCGGGGAACATCGCCTTCGCCCAGGCGGGCGACGCGTAGGACACGATGGTCCAGTTGATGTCGAAGCCGGCGATTAGCGACAGCGCCGGCATATAGGCCTTGGAGCGTGCACGGTTGGCGCGCGAGACCTTCTCGGGATCCTCGTTCGCCAGCAGCGACGGATTCTCGCCGGAAATCGCGAGGCGCGCCGCGCCGTTCTTGAACGCAGCCGCCATGCCCTCATAGAGCCAGCCGCTGGCGGTGTCGAAACTGTCGTCAGGCGCATTGCGGAAGCGAGAGAGCGTCGCTTCCTCGTCGCCGAACAGCGTGGTGACGAGACTGGCGCCGGCCTTGTAGGCATGATCAGTGATGCGGCGCACCAGCGGCAGCGCGTCGATGGAGGCGGTCATCACCAGTTCCTGCCCGGGGCGCAGGCCGAGGCCGACACGCACCGCGATCTGCCCGAGACGGTCCAGCCGCTCCTCGTGCGAGAGGGCCTCGGGTATACCGGCGTGCTTGGTCATGTCCGTCTCCGAAAACTCGCGGCGCAATACTCGCGGCGCAGGCCGCTTCGCCCGCCATTGAACAGACGGGCGAGCATCGGCGTCAAGGCACGACCCCGCGATGCCGGTCGGCCCGCCATGCCCGCATCGCGCGAAACGCGGCGATCAAACCGTCGCGCACGCCTCAAATCACTTGCTGATCACGCCATTGATCGGGCGCACGATCACCGTGCCCACCGGCGGGAACCAGGGGTCCTCATAGGTTCCGTAATTCGGGCCCAGTGAGGGAAACCAGGGACGTCCCTGCGGCAGCACGTCCGTGCGGGTGTGGATGTTCGCCGCGACCGGGCCAGTGAAGGTCATCTTGGGATTGTAGGGGGCGGGAATCTTCGCTTCGAGAGCCTGCGCCCCACCGGCAAGGCCGGCCAGGACACCGAAAGTGGCGGACGCCAGCAACAGATTGCGCATGGTGAGTACTCCTCGTGCGCGTGCGGAGGCCATTCTGTGGGAACGGCCGGTCGGCGGGCCAACGCGTGCCTGCCGCCTGCGTTCCTTTTTATCACCGGGCCCTGCCGGTTACGAGACGCTTTCCGCTACGTCGTCATGCGGACGGTCGGCGCCCTCACCATCCCACGAGCCAGTTCGCCAGCATGCCGGCAAGCACCGCGACCAGCAGGCTTACCAGTGCCGCGACGATCACCGATCGCCGGGTCTGGCGCTGTAGGGCGCGATTCTTCACCATGAAGCCCAGCGCGCCGGTGGCGGCCGCGATGGCCGCAGCAGGCTCGCCCCAGACCGTGGCCCCGTCGGGCACGATCATCAGGTTCTCCGGCTTACCGAAATCCTCGATCAGGTGCCCGTCTGCATCGCGGTTCTCGCTGACCGCCGGAATGCGCTGCGCCAGCGTACGCTCCTCGGTCGACCAGATGAAGACAGGTTTGCCGAGCGCCTCGGCATAGCCCATCTCGAAGGCCGTTCCTGGATCCATGTGCACGCCGCGGAACGGCGAGATGTTCGCCACCACCGCATCCGCCTCGTGGATCAACGCGATGCAGCCGCGACGTATGTCAGCACCCTCGGCCTGCAGCGGAAAAAGTCCCACCGCGCCGGCAGCCTCGCACAGCCGCTTCAGCCGTTCGCCCTCCGCCACGGCATCGGGCCTAAACACTTCAGGGCCGGCAAGATAGAGACGCGGGCGCGTGGGGTCGGCCATGCCTTCTCCGTGGAATCGGCTGCCGCAAGGAAGAGCGGGCGCGCAGCTTTAGCCTCGGGCTGCACCGCTGGGCAATCCGATAAGCCGCGCCGGGTTTTACCCTACGCGGTTCTCCGTTCACCAAGGCTTGCCCGGCATGGTATTCGAGCATCATTCCCGCCGCCGATGGTGATGCCATGTCGAAACTGCCTGACGTCGATTTCACGGCCCTCGCCAAGAAATATCACAAGGTCCACGAACATGAGGCGCTCCGGCTTCGCGAAGCCGAGCCCAAAGCGGCGGCCATCGCCAAGGCGCAGACGAAGCGCTCTCATCAGGAACGGCAGGCAGAAGCAATCATCGAGATTCTGCTGCCGGCCGTCCTGCCGACGCTGGAGCGCGTGAAGGCGGGCTTCGAGGCGGCCGGGCTGAAAACGATCATCAGCCTGAACTGGGACGGTACCGGCCAGCGCATTCCGGTCGAACCTGCCATCCGGTTCCAGTGTTCGGGTCCCTATGAGGGGGACAGCGAATCCGATCCGGCAGGCCCCTATCCGAGCATCGACTCGAAAGTCGCCGTCTTCGTCATGCCGGACAAGCATCTGGATTGCCGGTTCGAGGGGCCGGACGCGCAGACGACGTTGGTCTCCCGGCCCGCGCACTTCGCCTCGAATGAGGAACTCGTGTCCTGGGCGACGGAAGAAGTGCTGGCGAGCTACTATCAGGAGCTCGCCAAGGTCACCTATCTCAAGCCCTGATCGTCACCGGGCGGGAGCAACGGGAGCGCCGACCGGCTGCATCGTGCCGCGCTCGCGCAGGGCGGCGTGCCAGGAGAGCGCATCCTCTATGATGTGCGGGGTATGCCCGCCACGCGCCAGCGCCCGGTCGAGATATTCGGTCAGGGCGTCCCGATAGCTCGGATGGGCGCAATTGGCGATGATGACCCGCGCCCTCTCCCGCGGTGCAAGCCCGCGCAGATCGGCAAGTCCGCGCTCCGTGACGATGATGTCGACATCGTGCTCGGTGTGGTCGACATGGCTGACCATCGGCACGACGCTGGAGATGGCCCCGCCCTTGGCGATCGACTTGGTGACGAAGATCGACAGATAGGCGTTGCGGGCGAAATCACCCGAACCGCCGATGCCGTTCATCATGTGCGTGCCGCCGACATGGGTCGAGTTCACATTGCCGTAGATGTCCAGCTCCAGCGCCGTGTTGACGGCGATGACGCCGAGCCGGCGGATGACCTCCGGGTGGTTGCTGATCTCCTGCGGACGCAGCACCAATTTGGGTTTGTAGCGGGCGAGCTCCGGCAGCACGGCCTGGTACTTCGCCTGCGACAGGGTGATCGACGAGCCCGAGGCGAAGTCGAGCTTGCCGGCGTCGAACAGGTCGAAGGTACTATCCTGTAGCACCTCGGAATACATGGTGAGGTTGTGGAACGGGCTGTCTATCAGCCCGTGCATCACCGCATTGGCGATGGTGCCGATGCCGGCCTGCATCGGCTGCAAGGTCGTCGTTAGGCGCTGCTGCCTCACCTCATGTTGCAGCAGCTCGATGAGGTGACCGGCGATAGCCCGCGTCTCCTCGTCTGGCGGCAGCACGGTCGAGGACGAGTCGAGCTTCGACGTCACCACGATGGCAGCGATCTTTTCCGGATCGATCGGGATGAAGGGCAGGCCGATCCGGTTCTCCGACGCCACGATCGGGATCGGATGGCGCACCGGACGGCGTGTCGGGATGTAGATGTCGTGCAGCCCCTCCAGCAGCAGCGGCTGCGAAGTGTTGATCTCGATGATCACCTTCTCCGCCAATATGGCGAAGCTCGCCGAATTGCCGACCGAGGTGGTGGGGATAATGCCGCCCTGCTCAGTGATGGCGACCGCCTCGATGACCGCCACGTCGACAGGGCCGAGCTGGCGGGTGCGCAGTTGCTCGACCGTTTCCGACAGATGCTGGTCGATGAACATCACCTCGCCCGCATTAATCGCCTTGCGCAGGGCTGGGTCGGACTGGAACGGGATGCGGCGCGAGAGCACATGCGCCTCGGCCAGCTGCTTGTCGAGATCGTTACCCAGCGAGGCGCCGGTGATCAGCGTGATCTTCAAGGGTTCGGTCTTCGCCCGTGCGGCAAGCGCCATCGGCACGGCCTTGGCCTCGCCGGCGCGAGTGAAGCCGCTCATACCGACCGTCATGCCGTCGCGAATGAGCGAGGCCGCCTCTTCGGCGCTCACAATCTTGTCGAGCAAGGCGGCGTGACGAATTCGTTCGCGATACATGATGCGACCTTACGCTTCGGGATTGCCGGCCCGCATAGCGTTCCGCAGCCTCGGAGGGGATTCGACTTTGGTGCGGAGCGCCGTCACCTATGCACGAAAAGCATGGCTGAACAGATCAATTTCCGGCACGGGCGGCGGATCTTCCCTGGCCCCGCGCGCCACGATGAGCAGCCGGTCGTCGCCCAAGGGGCGCTGGAGCCCCCTCGCCTCCTCCCACGATGCGCGCAACCAGGTCTCGCGTTCCTCGGCGGTAGTGAGGATCACCGGCATCGCCTTGGGATGGATCGGGGCAACAACGGCGTTCGGCGTGGTGGTGAGGAAGCCGAAGAGATCGGCCGTAACCTCGCCCTCCCTGACCTTCCGCACGCTGGTCCAGTTCGTCCAGAGCCCCGCAAAGAAGGCAAGCGGCCGGCTCTCATCCAGCGCGAACCATGTCACTTCGTGCGTGACGGGGGCATTCTCGGAAAAGCTGGTGAACGGCACGAGGCAGCGATGCGCCGGCCCTAGCCAGCGGCGCCAATGCGCCGAATCGAGATTGCGGATGTTGGTAACGCCCGGATCGCGGTTCTTGCCCTTCAGCACAAAGACGGGCGAAGGCATGCCCCAGCGGGCGATGCCGAGCACGCGGCCGCCATCCGCCCCCGTGCGGACGATCGGCGCCGGATAATCCGGGAAGATACCGGGTTGGGGAGGCAGGTTGACAGCGTAATTATCCAGCGCGCCAACGAGGTCTGCGATGGCTCGCACATTGCTGTTGTGACTGTAGAGATTGCACATGCCGGCTCCGGCCCGACTGGCCGCTTGAACCGGCGGAGGCGATCTGGCGACCGCGGCTGGGCTCGAACCAGCGACCTGCCGCTTAGAAGGCGGCTGCTCTATCCAGCTGAGCTACGCGGCCTTTTTTCGTCCGGCGCCGGATCAAGGGATCAGTGCGTCCACTGCCCCACGCGGCGGAAGCTGAAATTGTCGGAATAGGCGATGCGGCGACGCACCGGCTCCTTCGGCTCCTGCACCTGATAGGCAATGCCGTGCCGCTCGGCATAGGCGATCGCCTCTTCCTTCGATTCGAAGCGCAGGCGCAGCTGACTCTTCATGTCGGCCGAGCTGGTATAGCCCATGAGCGGCTCCACCAGACGCGGCTGCTCCGGCTCATAGTCCAGAACCCAGAGTTTGGTCTTCGCCGTGCCCGACTGCATGGCGTTACGGGTCGGCTTGTAGATCCGCGCAACCATTCAATTCGCTCCCTCGCCCCTATGGTCGAGCTTTGCATATCCGATTGGTCGGGGCAGCAGGATTCGAACCTGCGACCTGAAGTTCCCAAAACTCCCGCGCTACCGGACTGCGCTATGCCCCGTCACTCGGCGGCGCGCCAATGCGCACCTTCGCAGGGGCATCGCATCCGGGGCTTCCCACGTCAAGCGGTCGGCCAGCATGCGGGCTATCTCGCCACGAATAGACGGTGACTGACCTTGTCGCCCGCGACGATGCCACGTGCACGGGCAGTCCCTCCGGCCAGCTCAAGCACGGCCCGCACCGGCCCGCCCGACTCGATGGTCGCGGTCGAGAGCGGCGTCGTGTTCTCGGCAATGCGGGCGATGCGCCCGTCGGCGCGGATGAACACCATGTCCAGCGGAATATAGGTGTTCTTCATCCACATATAGACCGGCTGGTCGACACCGAAATCGAACAGCATGCCGCCTGTCGGCGCCAGCTCGGTTCGGTACATCAGACCCTTGGCGCGTTCCGCCGGCGTCAGCGCCAGCTCGATGTCGAAGGTGATCGGGCCGCCGCGTGTCTCGATGGTCAGCTTCTCAAAGCTGGCGGCCCCGGCCTGCTGGGCCGTGGCGAGGCCGGCGAGCAGAAGAAGGGCCGCGCCGAGGGCGCGAAGATAGGCGGGAAACCCGGGGCGCATGCGGGCCGGCGAACGTGCGAAACTCATACAAAACACGGCGCGCGGCGCCTTCCCTCGATAGGATGGAGCGAAGCTAATGCGACGACGGCGTCGACGCCCCATCCGGCCGGACTTCGGCGGCCATCAGCCCTTTGGGGCCGGGCCCGAAGCGGACCATTACCATCTGTCCCGGCCGCAGCTCGGTCAAGCCGTGCCGGCGCAGTGTCTCCATATGGACGAAAATGTCCTCGGTTCCCTCGCCGCGCGACAGGAAGCCGAAGCCGCGCAGCCGGTTGAACCACTTCACCCAGGCGCGCTCGAACCCGCCGACGGGCTGCACCGAGACGTGGGTGCGCGCCTGCGGCAGCTGCGAATGATGCAGCGCCGTCGACTCATCCATGCTGATGACCCGCAGGGCCTGATAGCCGCGCTCGCGTGCAACGACCTCGCACACCACGCGTGCGCCCTCCTGGGCGGTGGTGAAGCCGCCGCGGCGCAAGCAGGTGACATGCAGCAACACGTCGCCGCCGCCTTCATCCGGGATGACGAAGCCGTAGCCCTTGGAGACGTCGAACCATTTGATGGTACCGGCGATCTGGACGACGCCGGATTCCGCCTTGCCGACTGCCTCCTCGGCGTCGTCACCAAGGGAACCCGATTCAAGCAAGCCGTATCGTGGCAGAGTACCGTCGGACACCATCGGCTACCCACCTCCGCGAACGCCGCGCCACCCCTGCCAGCCAGCGTTTCATGATTCTATGTCGTCAAAGCATAGCACCCGATGCCGCCACGAAAACACCCAAATTGATTCGCGCCCCGCTTTGGAAACGTTGCAATCGGGTTAATGCCCCAACTCGCTCACATCGTTCCGGCCGATGCGGCCGCCCGCCCCAGCACATCGCCGATGTCGGCGTGGATGACGAGATCGGCGATGTCGTCGATCTCCGTCGGCTCCCGGTTGACGATCACCAACGTGGCGCCGCGCCGCTTGGCCTCGACTGGAAATCCCGCCGCCGGCCAGACCACGAGCGATGAGCCCAAGGCGAGAAACACGTCGCAGGCCTGGGTGAGCGCGCGGGCGCGCGCCATGGCCTCGGCAGGCATGGGCTGGCCGAAGGAGATGGTCGCCGTCTTGATCGGACCGCCGCAATCGAGGCAATCGGGCGCCCTGCCCCCATGCGTCTCGAAGCGCTGGCGCACCCAGGCCAGTTCATAGCGTTCGCCGCACTCCAGGCAGGCGGCATAGGTCGTGTTGCCGTGCAGTTCGACGAGCCGGTCGTCGCGCACACCCGACGCCTGGTGCAGACCGTCGATGTTCTGTGTGACGATACCGGCAAGTCGCCCCTCCCCCAGCAGATGGGCCAGCGCCCGGTGCCCGCGCCCCGGCCTTGCCCCTGCGAAGGCGTCCTCCATGGCAAATCGCCGGCGCCAGGCTTCATCGCGCATGGCACGATCCGACAGGAAGGTGGCGAAATCGATCGGCCTGTTGCGTGTCCACAGGCCGCCCGGCGAGCGGAAATCGGGAATGCCGGATTCGGTGGAAATGCCGGCCCCGGTGAAGGCGACGCCTCGGCGCATGCGGACGAGGATCGCCGTCAGTTCATCGCCTGCCGCCTTGATGTCGTCACCCGTCGTCATATGTTGCGCTCACTGTCCTGCCACGCGCCCTGCCGCCCGTCGCGGCCGGGCCGCATCGCTCCAGAGGACCCCATGAAGTATCTTCACACGATGGTGCGCGTCACCGACATCGATGCCTCGCTCGACTTCTACGTCAACAAGCTGGGGCTGGAGGAAGTGAGGCGCAAGGAGGTGCCGCAGGGGCGCTACACGCTGGTCTTCCTCGCCGCGCCGGGACAGGCGGGCATCGCCGAGGTCGAACTGACCTATAACTGGGACCCCGAGCCCTATGGCGAAGGGCGCAATTTCGGGCATCTCGCCTATGAGGTCGACGACATCTACGCCACCTGTCACAAGCTGCAGCAGGCCGGCGTTACCATCAACCGCCCGCCGCGCGACGGCTACATGGCCTTCATCCGCTCGCCCGACAACATCTCGATCGAGCTGCTGCAGAAGGGCGGTGCCCGGCCGCCGCAGGAGCCCTGGGCCTCGATGCCGAACACCGGCAAGTGGTGAGGCCGGTGGGGTAAGCGAGGCGCGGTGATCGCCGCCCGCGGCGCCGGCCCGCCGGGCGAAGCCGTTGTCTACGGGGACTCTTTCCAACCTGTGGACGAAGGGGCTCACGACGGCTTGTCTATCCGCGAACTCGCTCCTATAAGGACCCCGCCTGCGCGCCCTTCGTCTATCGGTTAGGACGCCACCCTTTCACGGTGGAGAGAGGGGTTCGACTCCCCTAGGGCGCGCCACTTCCGTACAAAACCGCGAACACCCGGCTGGGTGGCTTGGTCGGCGAGTACGGCCTTTTCCAGCACTGACTTCGATCGCGTCTATCAGAGAGCGCAGATAGGCTTTGCGGAACGGTACCTGGCCATCGGTGATATTCGAACGCATGAGCTGCCCGAAATGGGTTAGCTTGACCGGATCAAGCTGACCTGCGGCTGCACCCTGATTCTCGATCCGCACCAAGGCTGAATGCGCCCGCTCCCGGTCTGCCTTGAGTTTGGCAATCTGCTCCTTGAGCATGTCGTCCGGTTCGGCGATGCCGTCGGCGACAAGCTGGTAGAGCCGCCGGAGCTTGTCCTCCGCTGTCGTCCTTTCGCGCGAGAGTTCATCGATACGCACCTGAACCTCGGCGTCGGCTTTCGTTCGCCGCTCGACGACGGACTGAAAAAGTGCTTCCAGCCGCTCGGGCATCAGGATGTGTTCGGCGACATGGCGCGTGATCAAATGGTCGAGCTTTTCCATCGGCACCGTTCGTCCTTTGCACGCGGATTTACCGACACGGCCAGAGGTGGAGCAGCTGTAGTAGCGATAGACCCTGCCGCTCTTAGATGTTCCGGTGCGCAACGTCATGGCGCTACCGCAACAGGCACAGTAGGCGAGACCGGTGAGAAGGATCGGACCTGTAATTGCCCGAGGCGGGCTATGGCGGGGGTTTTTCGCCCGGAGCGTCTTCTGAACCTTGTCAAAAGTACTACGCTCAAGGATGGCCGGCACGGCAATCTGGCCTGCTGCCGGTTTCGTGGACACCGAGATAAGGTGTTCAACGGGACTGGAGAGCTGGAATGCAACGACGGAGGTTCAGCCGCGAGTTCAAGCTTGAGGCTGTGAGATTGGTGAAGGATCGGGGCGTTGCCATTGCGCAGGCTTCCCGCGACCTGGATGTCCACGAGAACGTGCTGCGTAAATGGATTCGCGAGGCGAAGGCGGATCCTCAGCATGCCTTTCCCGGCCACGGGCAGTTGAGGCCCGAGCAGCTCGAGATTGACCGGCGGCATTGGGGAACCGGGCACGGTGATCGTCCAGCCGGCCGTCGCCAACGCCATCTTCGCCGCCACCGGGGTGCAGCTTACCCGCATGCCGGTCGACCGCACCCTCATAGCCAAGGCGGTGTGACGATGCGCCGGAACACACTTCTCCTCTCCTTCGCCGGTCTCGTCCTCATCGGTGGCATCGTCGGACTGGGTGTCGTCGGCTGGATGGTCTTCCAGCCCGGCCCCTATGGCTTCGCCGAGGGCACGAAGGTCGCCCTGGCCGACTATAAGGGGCCCTCCCCGACGGGCCTTCCCGCGGAGCTTGCAAAGGCGGATGCAGCAACGCGCGGCGAATACATCGCCCGGATGGCCGATTGCGAAGCGTGCCACACCGCGAAGGGTGGCCCCCCCTTCGCGGGCGGGCGCGCCTTCGTGCTGCCCTTCGGCACGATCTACACGCCCAACATCACGCCTGACCCGGAAACGGGGATCGGGAAGTGGACCGACGCGCAGTTTCTAAACGCCGTCCATCGCGGCATCGCACCGGATGGCTCGCGCTACTACCCGGCCTTTCCCTACCCGTCCTACACGCTGCTGACGGATGAGGACACGCTGGCGATCAAATCCTACCTGTTCTCGCTCGCGCCGGTTAAGCAGGCGAACAAGCCCAACACCTTCGGCTTTCCCTATAATCAGCGCTGGCTGATGGCGATCTGGGCCACGCTGTTCAACCCCGACACACGCTTCCAGCCTGTCGACGGCCAGAGCCCGGAATGGAACCGAGGCGCGTATCTCGTCGAAGCCGCTGGCCATTGCGGCGAATGCCACACGCCGCGCAATCTCATGCAGGCGCTAGACCAGCGACGCAAATTCGGCGGCGGCGTCGCCGAAGGATGGAACGCCTACAACATCTCCGCCGACACGGTGAGCGGCATCGGCGACTGGTCGGCCGATGAACTGGCGGCCTATCTCTCGGTGGGTCATGCCAAGGGCCGCGGCTCCGCTTCCGGCCCCATGGGCGAGGCGGTCGATCTTAGCCTTTCCCACCTCACGGCTTCGGATATCGACGCCATCGTCACCTATGTCCGCACCGTGCCGCCGGTTGCCGGGAACCTGCCCCGCCTCGCCGGCCCCGCGCCCGCCACCCCGCGCCTTGCCGATCTCGACAACCCGATCGGCCAGCGGGTTTTCCAGGGCAATTGCGCGAGCTGCCACGCGTGGACCGGTGCGGGCGCCGTCCGCGATGAGGCCGGGCTTACCGGCGTGCGCGCAGTCAACGATCCGAGCGGGGCCAATGTGGCGCTCATGGTGCTGCACGGCTCAGGCGGCGTGTGGCCGGGCCACCCGATGATGCCCGCCTTCGGCAAGGCCTATTCAAACGCGGAGGTTGCCGCGGTCGCCAACTACGTCACCGCCCGCTTCGGCGCGGTGCCGTCGACTCTCTCCCCGGACGACGTGGCGAAGCTGCGCGCCATGGAGTGATGACCGGCGCGACCCATCCCGACCCTTGGAAGGGAATGGGCGACAGCGCCACCCAGGAACGATCGCTGTGAAACTCTATGTCCACCCCGGCGCGAGCTCGCTCTCCGTTCACATCCTGCTGCGGGAGATCGGTGCGCCGTTCGACCTTGAGGTTATCAACGTCACGGCGAAGCAGCGGGCGGATGGTACCGATTATCGGGAGATTGCCCCGCGCGGCATGGTTCCTCTGCTGGAGCTACCGTCCGGAGAGCGGCTCACGGAAAATCTCGTCATCGCGCAGTATGTTTGTGATGCCGCAGGTCGCGAGGATCTCATGCCCGCGGCGGGCACGCTGGCGCGCTACCGGGTGATGGAATGGCAAAGCTTTGTCGCGGCGGAGCTGCATAAGAGCTTCATCCCTCTCAACTGGCAAATCGACGCGCCGATGCGCGAACTGGTGCTCGCCCGGATCCGGGGCCGCCTTTCCTTCGTGGAGCAGGGTCTCGCGGGGCCGTTTCTCACCGGCGCGACCTTCACCGCGGCGGATGCCTATCTCTTCGTCATCGCCAGCTGGACGCGCTTCTACGGCGTCGACATCACGGACTTCCCGCGCCTTGTCGCCCTCCTACGGCGAGCGAGTGAACGGCCGTCCGTGGGAGCCGCGCTGGTCGCCGAAGGGCGAGGCATGGTGACAATCGACGACCCCGCCTCCGCGCCCTGACCCTCCCATCCGCCATCGGAGTTCTGCAATGAAGCCCAACTATTCCCCAAGCTCGGCAGCGCTCTATGCCGACACCGAGACCCCCGTGCTGCCTAAGACGGCGATGGCGCTGGATTTCGCCCGCACGGCGCTGGTGGTCATCGATCCGCAGGTCGATGTGATGAGCCCGAAGGGACTCGCCTGGCCAGCCGTGGGCGAAAGCGTGACCGAGAACAATCTGGTTCCCAATCTCGTGGAGCTGTTCACCGCCGCTAAGCAGGCGGGCATCACCGTCGCGGTCTCGCCGCACTATTATTATTGCTGGGACCACCATTGGCGCTGGCAAGCACCATTGGAGAAATTCCAGCACGATGTGGGCGCCTTCGATCGCAAGGGCCCCTACACGGTGGAGGGCTTCCGCGCCTCGGGGGCGGACTTCATGGAAGAGTTCAAGCCATTTATCGAGGACGGCAAAACCATCATCTGCTCACCGCACAAGCTCTACGGTCCTCAAGCCAATGACTTAAAGCTCCAACTCGGCAAGCAGGGCATCAACCAGGTGATCCTCGCCGGCATGCTGGCCAATATGTGCGTGGAATCGCATATGCGCGATCTTCTCGAAGCCGGCTTTGAGGTGGCCGTGGTGCGTGACGCGGTGGCCGCACCCAAGCTGCCGGACGGCGATGGCTACCTCGCCGCCCTCATCAATTTCCGCTTCATGGCCAATGCCGTGTGGACCACAGACGAGACGGTCCATCGCCTCACCGGCAGGGTATAATCTCGATACTCAGCACCAGCTTACAAAAAGGGCGGGTCCGCACCAACCGGACGCGCCCTTTGCTTTAATTCTCGGCGCGCAACGACTTCGTGCCAATCCGCAATCGTGTGCTGATCTGGGGATCGTCCGTAAAAATCTCAGCAGAAACAGCGCGCTGCCAAACCCTCGCTGCTGCATAAGTATTCATAGTGCACGGCATGGCTGAAAAGCCGTCTTCTATGTCCTTACGAACATTTCGCCTCGGTCATTAAGTCTCCCCACATACAGCGGAGGCTTGATGATATGCGCATGATGGACTGGAATACGTATCGCGACCAGGTTCTCGTCGGGGTCGGCGAGGTGGGCAAGCTCAGCCCGGATACGGTGCGCGGCTATGTGCAGCTAGGTGCAGCGGGCGGGAAGACCAACCATCTCGATGCCAAAACGCGCGAGCTGATTGCGCTCGCCTGCGCGGTCACGCTGCGCTGTGACGGCTGCATCACCGTTCACGGCGAGCAGGCCCTGAAGCTGGGCGCCACGCGCGAAGAGATCGCTGAGGCGCTCGGCGTTGCCGTCGCGCTCAATGCCGGCGCCGCCCTGGTCTATTCCACCCGCACCCTGGACGCGGTCGCCGCGGCCGGCGAAATCTGAGGCGTCGCCATGTACGCACTCTATCGGCAGGCCCTGACACTCGTGGCATCGCCGCTGTCCTTCCGGCTCGGCATCGCCGCCATGAAGGTAGCCATCGCCATCATCTTCCTCTGGATCGGCGCGCTGAAATTCGTGCCCTACGAGGCCGACAGCATCACACCCTTCGTGGCGAACAGCCCCTTCATGTCGTTCTTCTATAACGAGCCGGCGGGCTACAAGGCTCATCTCACCCATGAGGGCGAACTCGACCCCGCCAAGCGTGCCTGGGAAACCGCCAACAATACTTATGGGTTCTCGCGCGGGCTTGGCACGGTGGAGCTTATCATCGGAGGCCTGACCCTCGCCGGTCTCTGGAGCCGCAAGCTGGGCCTCGTCGGCGCGGCTCTTGCCTTTGCGACGCCGTTCGTCACGCTCTCCTTCCTTGTCACAACGCCCGAAGCCTGGGTGCCCGCACTCGGTGATGCGGAGCACGGCTTTCCCTATCTCTCGGGTGCGGGACGGCTTGTGCTGAAGGATGTCGCGCTGCTCGCCGGGGCCTAGCTTGTCCTCGTCGCCACCGCGCGCGACCTTCTCGTTGAGGTCGAGCTTGAAGCCCGCAAGCTCGCAAGAGGGGACTGCTTCCTCGAACCGCCTCCGCGCGCGCGGCGCAGTTGAGATCATCAGCGTTTCCGCGAGCCAACATTCTTCCCTTGATGTGGAAGACGTTTATCTCCCGAGGCCATCCATGACCCATCGTCTTCTCATCGACGGCCGCTTCGTCGACGGCGCGCGGACCCTCGACGTCATCGATCCGACGCGCCGCGGTCTTCGCCCAGTCACCGCGCGCCGACGCCACGCAGGCTGAAGAAGCCATCGCGGCAGCAAAGCGCGCGCTGAAAGGCTGGAGCGCGCTTGGCTATGAAGGCCGCCGGCCCCTTATCGAGCGCATGGCGGACACCATGGCGACCAACCGCGATCTCATCGCGCAGACGCTCACCCGCGAGCGGGGCGGGCCGATTGCCGACTGCCTCTTGGAGGTCGATCGTGCAGCCGCGGCGATCCGTCATTTCGCCGGGCAGAAGCTGGAAGACCGCATCGTCCGCGACACGGCGCAGGAGCTCATCATCGAGCAGCGCTACCCGCAGGGCGTTGTCGTTGCCATCATGCCGTGGAACCGGCCGATGACGCTGCTGGCCTTCAAGTTCGGACCGGCCCTGATCACTGGCAACACGCTCATCATAAAGCCGGCACCCAGCACGCCGCTCAGCACGCTGCTGCTCGGCGAGCTCGCTGCGGAGATATTCCCGGCCGGGGTGGTGCAGACGCTGGTGGATGCCAATGATCTAGGCCCGCTGCTGACCAGCCATCCCGACATTGCGCATGTGAGCTTCACCGGCTCCACACCCACGGGCAAGAAGGTGCTCGGCGCGGCCGCCGGCACGCTGAAGCGCTTCACGTTGGAACTCGGGGGCAACGACGCGGCGATTGTGCTCGACGATGCCGATCCGGAATGGGCGGCGGAGCGCATCTTCGCCTCCGCGATGATCAACGCAGGTCAAGGTGTGCTACGCCGCCAAGCGCGTCTATGCCCCGCGCCGCCTGTTCAACGCCGTAGCCGGTGCCCTCGCAAGGCATGCTGCGGCAGCGGTGCTCGGTGACGGGCTCGGTCCCGCCACGACCATGGGGCCGCTGCAGAACCGCATGCAGTATGAAAAAGTGCTTGACTTCATCGCCTCCGCACGCGCGGAGGGGGCACCTTTCTGACCGGCGGCGAACCCACCGGGCAGGGCTACTTTATCCGTCCCGGCATCGTCACCGGTCTTCCCGACAACGCCCGACTGGTGCGCGAGGAGCAGTTCGGCCCGGCGCTTCCGGTGCAGGTCTATGATGATGTGGACGAGGCGATCGCGCGGGCCAATGACTCGGAATATGGCCTAGGCGGCACCATATGGACGGGCGACGTCCGGCGCGGCATCGCAATCGCCGGGCGCACCGAGACCGGGACTATCTGGGTGAACCAGCACTTTTCCCTTCCACTCGACGTGCCTTTCGGCGGCACCAAACAGTCCGGTATCGGCCTGCAGAACGGGATCGAAGGTCTGGAAGATGTCACGCAGCTGCGGGTGCTCAACGCACGGCTGGCAGACTGATTCAACACGAAACGTCAGGGGAAGATGGCATGAAAACTCTCGACGCATCGAAGGCCGGCACGTTCGCCATCGGCAGCGATCTGGTGGTCAACCGCCTTGGCTTCGGGGCGATGCGGCTCACCGGCCCGGGAATCTGGGGGCCGCCCAAGGACAGGGAAGGCTCCCTGCGGACGCTCCGCCGTCTCCCCGAACTCGGTATCAACTTCATCGACACCGCCGATTCCTATGGGCCGGACGTGTCGGAGAGGCTCATCGTGCCCGGAGCTCCGCTTGGTTAGATCAAATGAGCATCTGAGCTGTGCTGCTCCTCCTGAAAGTGCCGAGAGGGCGCATCGAAATTCGTCTGCTCCTCATAAAAGCGCTGCGTATTTCGGGATACAGACTGACCATTTGGAGTCGGCTCTGGTTGCTGCACTCTTAGGCGATGTCCCGACGGTTCGCCGTACGCATGCCTGTCTCCGTGCGCCGTTTTCCAACGGGCCGCTTGCCCGACGACCTCTACACCTACGCCGAAACGCAGCCGCCCCGTCGCAGGCAGCGTCCGTCCTCAACTCCTGCCCCGATGACCGTCACCGACGACTGGCCGGAATACATTCCGGTGACAGAGGCTGAGATTGCTGTCTTCGAAGCGTGGTTCGGGGATATTCTGGAGCAGCTGAACCAAGGGGAATGAACGCCTGACACGAAAGGCTCCACCATGACCGCTGCGCTGCGTGCCGCCTTGTACCTGCGCGTCTCCACAGCCCGGCAAGCCGAGCATGATGTCTCGATCCCCGACCAGCGCCGGCAAGGCGAGGCGTACTGCCAGGCGCGCGGCTATCAGTTGGTCGAAACTTATGTCGAGCCGGGGGCCTCAGCGACCAATGACCGCCGGCCCGAATTTCAGCGGATGATCGAGGCGGGCACGCTGAGGCCCGCGCCGTTCGATGTCGTGGTAGTGCACAGCTTCTCCCGCTTCTTCCGCGATCACTTCGAGCTGGAATTCTATGTCAGGAAGCTCGCCCGCAATGGCGTGCGGCTGGTGTCGATCACCCAGGAGATGGGCGACGATCCGATGCACGTCATGATGCGACAAATCATGGCGCTGTTCGACGAGTACCAGTCGAAGGAGAACGCCAAGCACGTCCTGCGGGCGCAGAAAGAGAATGCACGGCAGGGCTTCTGGAACGGCGCTCGCCCGCCGATCGGCTACCGCGTGGTTGAGGCCGAGCAGCGCGGCGCCAAAGTGAAGAAGAAGCTGGAGATCGATCCGCTCCACGCCGACACGGTGCGGCTGATCTTCGATTTGGCACTGAATGGCAACGGCCGCTCCGGTCCGATGGGCGTGAAGGCCATCGTCAGCCATCTAAACCGTAACCGAATCTACACCCGCGAGGGCGGGCGCTGGGGTATCGGTCAGCTGCACCGAGTGCTGACCCGCCGCACCTATGTCGGCGAGCACCAGTTCAACAGCCGTTCCAAGAGCAAGCAGAAAAAGCCAGAGAGCGAGGTAGTGGTGGTCGCCGTGCCGCCGATCATCGACGCTCAGGTCTTCAACGCCGTGCAGGAGCAGCTTCAGGCGCGCAATCCAAAGATCGTCCCGCCGCGCGTTGTGAGCGGCCCGACGCTGCTCACCGGCATCTGCTATTGCGCGCAGTGCGGCGGGGCCATGACCATCCGCACCGGCAAGAGCGGGCGCTACCGCTACTATGCCTGCTCGATCAAAGCGCGGCAGGGCGAGACCGGCTGCTCAGGCCGCGCCATCCCCATGGAGACGCTCGACACCCTTGTGGCCAGTCACATCGAGCAACGGCTTCTCCAGCCCGAACGGCTGCAGGAAATCCTCGCTTCCATGCTCACGCACCGCCAAGAGCGGCTGGAGCGCCGCCGCCAGCACATCGCCGAACTCAACAAGCGCGGGACAGAGGCGGATCAGCGACTACGCCGGCTCTATGACGCCATCGAATCAGGCGTCGCCGACATCACCGATCCGGCGCTCAAAGAACGCATCGACGGGCTGAAGGCGATCCGCGATCAGGCGCAGGCCGATGTCGCGCGCGCGCAAACGTCTCTCGCCACCTCAGGCGAAGACGCGGTGACGCCCGCCATGGTGGCGCGTTTCGCCGACATCGCTCGCAAGCGCATGCGCATCGAGGGCGGAGGCGACCGGCGCGACCATTTGCGTGCCCTAGCTCAGCGAGTCGAGGTCGGAGCCAAGGAAGTCCGCATCATTGGATCGAAAGGGGACCTGCTCCGAACGCTGGCTGCCGTCTCAGGAGGGAAATCGGCGGCGCTTGGCGTGCCCAGTTTGGGACTGAAATGGCGGAACGTGCGGGATTCGAACGAGGCTGAAACGCAAGTGCCGCTCGGTTATGCTTGTTGACCTATTGGAAGTCGACGGCAGGCTGGCGCAGCCTGACTTCTAGACGTCGCTTAAGCCCACCACGCGTCACTGTCTAAACCAATGCGATTTCAACAACATAGGTGTTCGCAGCTTTACTTTGGTCGGCGCGCCAGCGATTTTTCATGTCCACATGTCATTGATTTTGCTCGATAATCACTGATACAAAAATGGACATGAACCCCAACGATGGACTCCAGTTCGGTTGGAGCGGGCGTGGTGGAACGACCCAGGTTGCAGAGCGCATGCCCCGAAACCATGCTGACCGCATTGTAGAAATCTACGAAGCGCACGCCGATGCTTGGACCTGTAAGCGTCGCGGGGACATTTTCGAAGCTCCTTGGCTTGAGCGATTTCGAGCGCTGATGCCTCCTTTCGGCGCGGTCTTGGACATTGGGTGCGGATCAGGGGCGCCCATAGCGGCGTACTTGATCGAGAAGCAGCATCCCGTCACGGGCATCGATAGTTCCCCTACGATGATCAGCACATGCCGCACTCGCTTTCCTCAAGCGGACTGGCGCGTGGCCGATATGCGCGGGCTTGAGTTGGGAATGGCTTTCTCCGGCATCATCGCGTGGGACAGCTTCTTTCACCTCCGTCACAGTGACCAGCGAGGGATGTTCGAGACGTTCCGTGCGCATTCACTGCCGGGTGCGGCACTAATGTTCACAAGTGGACCGGCCCACGGGGAAGCGTTCGGGAGCTTTGAGGGAGAGGTCCTCTACCACGCCAGTCTAAGCGCCGATGAGTATCGTCATCTCCTCGTTCAGCGAGGGTTTGAAGTCCTTGCGCATACGGTCCAAGACACGACATGCGGCGGACATACCATCTGGCTCGCCCGGCTAGCACAGTGATGGCCGACGCGGCAGGTCCCCGGCTTCCACGCCCTCCAGCGGGATGGCCGGCCTCCTCCTAGCGGAAAGAGTCCCGGCCGATGGGCACATGCTGGTGCTCGGGGCGGGCGCGGGCTGGAGATCAAGGCGCTCACGGAGGCAGAGAGCGGGTGGAGTTCCTGCAGAGTGGACACGTGGCGCCTCATGTTCTGGTCCTCTCAATGGGCCAGAACGAATTTCAGTTCGAATTAGCCAGTAAGGGCAACGTCAGAAGGGCCGCGTTCAGCTTGAAGCCCTCGGTGAAGTTCGCTTTGCCCACCAGAGCCTCCCTGCCTCAAAACTTAGGCAAGGAGGCGTCCAGGAATCAAGCGGCGGTTTAGATTGCACTTGTCGATCAGGACTACACCTCCCGGCGCCCAGTAGCATAAACTTATCGATGCATCGCGCCTTATGAATTGCGAACACCACGATCGCCCGTCAGAAACGGTCGAAGTTGGGACGCGGCGCACTGGAAGATAGGTGCCCCGACCGCCCCTCTTCGGGAGGAATAAATGGACGGGATAATCCAGTCGCTGGGTGTAATCTTTGGCTTTTCAGGGCTGGCCGTTCTGGTCATCGGCGCCGTGCTGGGCATCATCATCGGCGCCCTTCCCGGACTTGGTCCGTCCATCGGCCTCAGCCTGCTGATCCCCTTTACTTACTCCATGTCGCCCGAGCTCAGCATGCTGCTGATGATCTCGCTTTATACTTCGGCGGAGTATGGCGGCTCTATCAGCGCGATCCTGCTGTCCACGCCAGGCACGGCGGCTGCGGCAGCAACGGCGATCGACGGCTATGCGATGGCTCAGAAGGGCCGCGCGAACGAGGCGATCTCGATTTCGCTGACCGCTTCGACGGTTGGCGGAGTGCTGGGTGGGCTGGCGCTGCTGCTTTTGGCGATGCCACTGGCCAAGCTGGCGCTGCAATTTGGTCCCGCAGGTTACTTCGCGGTCGGCCTGTTCGGTCTGACTTCGGTCGCAGCCCTGTCGGGAGGCTCGCTCGTCAAGGGATTGCTGGGAGCCACGATGGGCCTGGCGATGGCCACGGTCGGGATCGACCCGATTGCGGGCACCCCACGCTTCACCTTTGGCTATTTCGAGCTTTACGAGGGTGTCCCCTTCCTGGCAGCGCTGATCGGGCTGTTCGCTGTGTCCGAAGCCATCGCGCTGGCTGAAAAGCGCGTCCGCCGCTTCGACATGGATAACAGCAAGGTTGGTCACGTCTTCATGTCGTGGCCCCTGCTGAACGAAACGTGGCGCTCCATGATGTCGGGCTCCGTGATTGGTACGCTGCTGGGCATTTTGCCGGGCGTTGGCGGCAACATCGCCTGCTGGGTGGCTCGCGACTATGCCCGCGCACGCGACAAGAAACCCCAGGATTTCGGGAAAGGGGCCGTTAACGGAATCGCCGCCCCGGAGGCCGCGAACAATGCCACCGTCGGCGGCGCACTGGTGCCGATGATGTCGCTCGGCGTGCCCGGCTCGCCGACCACAGCCATTATGATGGGCGCGCTGATCATGCACGGCCTGCATCCCGGCCCGCAGCTGTTCACCGAACAGCCGACGCTCGTCTACTCCATCCTGTTCGGGGTGATCGTCGCGGCACTTATCCAGTACCTGGTCGGTTCGCTGTTCCTGCCGTTAATGGCGCGCGTCGTGCTTTTGCCGACCGGGGTGATCGCGGCAGGCATCATGGCCTTTGCCGTGCTCGGTTCCTTCGCAATCCGCAATCTGATGTTCGACGTGTGGCTAGCGCTCGGCTTCGGCGTGGTCGGATATGTGATGAAGAAACTGAGCTTTCCCGTCGCGCCCGTCGTGCTGGCGATGGTCCTCGGATACCTGATTGAATCGAACTACCGCACGGCGCTGGTGTCCTCGCAGGGCAGCTACATGATCTTCCTGACCGACCCGATCAGCGTGCTGTTCCTGATCCTGAGCGTGGTCAGCATCTTCGTGCCCATCCGCCGAGCCTTCCGGACGCAGCGCCCGAACCGCGCCGCGGCGGCCTGAGCGCCCCCTATACAAAACAACCATTCAAGGGAGAGAAACAATGAACAGGACACCCCCGACCTCCGGACTTGGTCGCCTTAAGCGGGCAATGCGGTCGACCGTTGCGGCGCTTTGCCTTGCCGTTGGTGCCACGTTGGCGCTGCCGCAGATCGCGGCTGCCGGTTTCCCCGACAAGCCGGTGACGCTGGTCGTCTGGTCCGGCGCGGGAGGCTCGCTTGACACCTATGGTCGCAAGCTGGCCGAACTGCTGGAGAAGGAAGCGGGCTGGACCGTAAAGGTGGACAACCGCGCCGGCGGCAGCGGGGCCGTTGGGCTGTCGCAGATCGTCACCCAGCCTGCCGACGGCTACAACATACTGGTACTGACCGGCACCCTGACTTTCGGCATCGCACAGGGACTGATCCCGTTCAAGGTCGAGGATCTGCGCCTGCTGCGTGCCATGCAGTCCGAACCCTCCTCGCTCGCCGTGCTGGCCGATAGCCCGCTTAAGTCCGTCGATGATTTCGTCGCCTACATGAAGGCCCATCCCAACGGCCTGAAGGTCGGCGGCCACTCCTCGGGCGGCTTCCACCAGTATATGCTCTATCAGATGATGAAGCAGGGGGGCTTCACCAGTGGCTGGATCCCGCACGACGCCTCAGGCAAGGTGACGCTGGCTCTTCTGGGCAAGCATATCGACGCGGCGATGATGACCCCCTCGACAGGCCTTGCACAGGTAAAGAACGGCGAGATCCGCCTGCTGGGCGTCAGCACCGCCGAACGGTCCGAGTTCCTGCCGGATGCCCCGACCTTCAAGGAACAGGGCTACAATCTGGAAGGCGCGATCTGGCGTGGCATCGCCGTCAAAGCCGGCACGCCCGACGATGTCGTCAATGCGATCCAGACCGCCGTCGACAAGGTGACCGCCTCGCCCGAGTGGAAGAAGTTCCAGAAAGAGCAGTTCCAGGACAGCCCGAACTGGAAGGAAGCCGAGTTCACCGAGCGTGTGAAGAAGGATTTGGCTGAACAGTCCGAATTCCTGAAAGCGGCAGGATTCGTGAAATGACCACGGGCGACGACATCAGGGCTGGCCGGGGTTTCCCGATCAGCGACGTGATCGCGGCGCTGGCATGCCTGGGGGGGAGCGCCGGCTTCTTCCTGCTGGCCCGTGCCCTGCCCGCTGGCCACTCGACCGGGGATACGGGCCCCGGCGCCCTTCCGGAACAGGTCGGCGTGTTCGGGATCTTCTGCGCGTTGGCCTATCTTGTGCTGGCCCTGCGCGGCGCCTTCAACGCCGAGAAACCGAAATTCGCGTCCGGCCATCGCGCGCTGGCGGCGCTGGCGATCTTCGTCGTGTGCCTTCTCACCGTGCAATGGATTGGGCTGGCGCTGGCGATTTCGATAGCGTCCGGCGCGGTGACCCTTCTGTTCAGGGGCGAGCGCAGAATAGTCCAGGCTGTCGCCACCGGCGTCGGGGTCTGGCTGATCGCGGTCCTGCTGTTTCAGAAGCTACTCGGGCTGCCCCTGCCCTGACAGAGCCGACGGCTCGGCAGCTGCAACCGGGTTTTCCCGACCGCAGGTGCCGAGCCGCGATTATTGCCGAAGACTGCTCTTCAACGCGCTGCCTGACATGACGCGCCGCGTCGGCCGCGATCAATCGCGCGGCCAGACCCGCCCGTCCATCAGCTTGCGCGCGGTGCGCAGCGTGCCGGCCCCGACCACATGACCAGCCTCATCCTGCTCGATCAACACCTCGACGGCACCACTCGGGTGCTCGATGCTGAAACGGCCGTCCGGTGGCAGCACGGCGAGTTCTTCGGCAGGGGAGCCGGACAGCGTGCAGGCGGTGGCAACACTCACAGCCGCGAAAACCCCGATCGAGGCATGACAGCGGTGAGGAATGAAGCTGCGTGTATTGATCGTGCCACCGGCGGCTGGCGGAGAGACCAACGTCATCTTGGGCACCGACTTCTGCGTCACGTCGCCCAGATTCATTAAAGGCCCGGCCTGAAGCCGGATCGCCTCGATCCGGGCCTTCAACTCGGTGTCGGCCTCCAGCGCCTCGCGGCTCTCCTGGCCGGTCAGCCCGAAATCAGCGGCCCGCATAATGACGCAGGGCATGCCATTGTCGATCAACGTGCAGGCGATACCGTCTATTGCATCGACCGCGCGGGCAGACGGCAGTAGCGCCCCACACATCGACCCGGCGATGTTCTGGAACATCAGTGGCACCGGTGCCGACCCGAAAGGCACTCCATCGATCAGCGCCGTTCCCGAATAGCTCACCCGCCCGCCGGGCGTCTGGACCCGCGCGAGTGCCACCTCGCCTGTATTCAGCATGTGGATGCGGACTTCAGTTTCCGAGCCGCCGACGGGGACTAGGCCGCGCTCGATGGCGGCGGGTCCAACCCCGGCCAGTATATTGCCGCAGGCTTGCGCATCCGACACCAGCGCCTGGTCGACGAAGACCTGTAGGAACAGGTAGTCGACATCCGCATCGGGATGCGTCGAGGCCGACAGGATCGCCACTTTCGACGTCAGCGGATCAGCGCCACCGATGCCGTCGATCTGACGCAGGTCGGGGGATCCCATGATCCTCAGCAGCAGGTCATCCCGGGCCGGGATCGGCGCGGGCAGATCAGTAGCCAGGAAATAGGCGCCCTTCGAGGTTCCGCCACGCATCCACAGGCAGGGAATACCTTCGCTCATGGTTCCTCCGTGGCCGAGCCGCTGCCGCGTGTCATTCGTAGATCAGGCCCTTTTCGGCGAGGCGGGGTCGCATGTCATAAATGTCGAGGCCGAGTTCCCCACTGGCGAGGCGCTTGCGCCTCGCCTCCTCGCCGGCCATGCGCCTTTGAGCTGCGGCCAGAACAGCGGTCGCCTCCTCACGCGGCACGACGCAGACGCCGTCATCATCGGCCACGATCACGTCGCCCGGCTTTACTGCCTGGCCGGCGCAGACCACTGGTACATTAACCGACCCCAGCGTCTCCTTGACCGTGCCCTGCGCGCTGATCGCCTTCGCCCAGACCGGAAGGCCCATCTCCGTCAGGTCACGCACATCGCGCACGCCGGCGTCGAGCACCACCCCGCGGCAGCCGCGCGCCATGGCCGACGTCGCCAGAAGGTCGCCGAAATAGCCGTTGTCGCACGGGCTGGTGGGCGCCAGAACGAGAATGTCGCCCTCCTGCAATTGTTCGATGGCAACGTGCAGCATCCAATTGTCCCCCGGAGGCGCGCTGATCGTCACCGCCGATCCGGCGACGCGGGCACCGGCATAGATGGGGCGCATATAGGCGTGGAGACACCCGGTCCTGCCCTGCGCCTCGTGCACAGTTGCCACGCCCGCCTCTGCCAGGCCCGCGATCACCGCCGTATCGGCGCGCTGAATGTTCTGAACGACTTTCGCCATCTGTCGATTCCTGTTCCCGGACACCGTCCGGCTGTCTCGTCCTGGGGTGGTCGCGCCGGAAACGGCGCGATCTCAGAGTTCGTCGACCGTGCGCGGGAAGACCGACTGGAAGCCCTCGGCGTATTTGGCCTTGCGGCCGCCCGATTGGCCGCCCGAGTTGCGCATGAAGTGATTGGCCCGATTTTCGGCCACCCGAGTGTAATATTCCCAGAGGTGCTCCTGGCCCTGCATGCACTCGATGGCGGCCCGCTTCTTGTCCCAGACCGGGGTGATGTCGAGGAAAGTGTCCGGCTTCCAGCCCATCTGCTCGGTCTGGTGAGGTTCGAACAGGTAAAGCTGCGGCGCGCCCAGCACCTTTTCACCCGGATTGTGCCCCCAGGCCTGTGCGATCATCCGGCATTCCAGCGCCACCTGCGTGGTGTACATGTGGTCGGTGTTGTAGGGGTCATACTGGCTGTGGCTCAGCATGAAGGCGGGCTGAACCTTGCGGATCACGTCGACGACGCGGAACTTGTCGTCCTGTGTTAGATGGAGCGGGTAGTCACCAAGGTCCAATTCGACCAGATCGTGCACGCCGAGCGCCGCCGCCGCCTTTTCCGATTCCTTGCGGCGAGCCGCCTTCACCTGCTCCAGCGTCATGCCCGGCTCCTTCCAGAGCTTGGCGCTTTCACCGCGTTCGCCGAATGACAGGCATAGCACGGTGACGTCATAGCCCTTCTCCGCATGCAGCGCGATTGCCCCGCCGCAGCGCCAGACGAAATCGGCGGCATGGGCGGAAATCACAAGGGCGGTCTTGGGGGTCGACATGGTGGTCCTCCGGAATGCTGTCGGGGCTATCTGGACCGGCGGTCTCTGCGGCGGCAAATCGGAAACAGCGCGAAAGTCATAACTTGGCGCTATTGCCGACACCGCGAGCTATAGGGCGAGCCGAGGCTTGAATGCCCCGAACTTCACTTCGGCCTTTCAAAAGACGGCGGCTTGCATAAGTGCAGGCTATTGCGCCTTTTCACTCATGAACCGCCGCGATACCTCCCGCCGATCGAAGTGAGAAGGATTTGATCATGACGCACGCCCGCGCACCCAAGATCGCATTCATCGGATTTGGCGAAGCTGCGGAAGCGTTCGCAAAAGGTTGGGGCCAGGACATCGCCGGCGGCCAGTTGGCCTGGGACGCGAAATGTTCCGATCCGGAGGCGCGGCACCTGCCCCAGCGCCGCGCCGACGCCACCGGGATCGTGCTGGCCGGAGATCGCGCGGCCGCGTTGGAAGGAGCGGCGGCAGTCTTCTGTCTCGTTACCGCCGACCGCGCGGTCGAGGCCGCAGAACAGGCGGCGGCTCATCTGACGCCTGGCACTCTCTGGCTCGACGGCAACAGCTGCTCGCCGGGGGCCAAGCGCCGATCCGCCCAGATCATCGAGGCGGCCGGTGGCCGCTATGTCGATGTGGCGATCATGGCGCCGGTCTATCCCAAGATGCACCGCACGCCGTTGCTGATCGCCGGCCCGCATGTCGGGGCTGCGTTGGAGGTGCTGGAGGCCCTCGGAATGGAGGCCCAAATCTCGGGTGATAGCGTTGGCGAGGCATCGGCCATCAAGATGATCCGTTCGGTGATGATCAAAGGGATGGAGGCGCTGATGGCGGAATGCCTGTTGGCCGCCCGCCGCGCGGGAATCGAAGGACGCGTCCTGGCCTCACTGCAGGCGTCGAACCCGAATATCGACTGGCCAAGCCAGGCCGCCTACAATCTGGAACGGATGATGATGCATGGCCGCCGTCGCGCCGCGGAAATGCGCGAGGTCGCGGCGACACTGGCGGAACTGGGGTTGCCGAACGCCCTCGCCAGCGCGACCGCGGACTGGCAGCAGCGCATCGGCAATCTGGAACTGCCGGCGGGCGACGACGACTACCCCGGCCGCGCCGATGCCATCTTGCGGACACTGCCAGCGCAGCGCTGACGCTCAGAACAGCTGCGCTGCGGTCTGGCGCAGCAGGCTGAGAAACTCCTTTTGCGCCCGCGTTGGTTCCCAATCGACGCGGGTCGTGATCCCGATCGATCGCGTGGCGTTGGACAGCGCTATGGGCACGATGGACAGGACCTCGGTCTCCACCTCAGCCTGCATGCGCGACAGGCCGGCAAGGTAGTCACTTTCGCGCAGGATCTCGCGCATCATGATGACCGAGGAGGTCTCGACCACATTGCTGGGCGCGCGGTCGGCGAAATAGGAATCCAATACGTTTCGCAGCGGCGTTGGCCGGCGTGGCATGACCCACGGATAGGCCAGAAGGTCGTCGAAGCCCAGCGCCGGCAGCGCCAATAATGGGTGGTCGCGACGCGCCACGACAACACCCTCGTCATCGAACAGCCTGTCCTGCACGATGTCGTCGACCGGCGTGGGCAGGCGCAGCGCGCCCAGCATCATGTCTATTTCGCCCCTGCGCAGACCCAGAAGCAGTTCGTCATAGCGCCCATCCACGACCTGAAACGGGAACTGCGGGCGCAACTGCCGAAAGGCAAGGATGGCCCGGGGTAGCCAACCGGATCGTGACAGCGGCAGCGCCCCGATGACGATGCGCCCGACTTCGCGCCCGTGCAAAGCGGCCAGATCCGACTCCGCCTGATCCAGCTCCGCCAGCGCCAGCCGCGCAGCTTGGGCCAGGTTCAGCGCCGCCCGTGTCGAGATCAGGCCGTGGGCGGTGCGCTGGAAGAAGACGGTGCCCGCCGCCTCTTCCAGCATGGTGGTCGAGCGATGAACGGTCGGCTGCGCAAGACCCAGCCGATGGGCGGCAAGCGTGAAACTCTCGGCCTCCGTCACCGCTATCAGGGCGGTCAGTTGCTGCCACGTCGCCTGCACGCGGATGGCACGGTCCATGTCCGACATCGCCGCATCAAGCATGCGCAGCGCGCGGTTGGCGCGATACAGCAGCAATTCGCCCGCTTCCGTCAGGAAAAGGCCCTGCGGGCGGCGCTGAAACAGAGCGTGGCCGCTCTCCCGCGCCAACTTGGCCATGGCCTGCGTGACCGCGGGTTGCGAGACATGATTGACCTCTGCCGCGCGCGTCACGGAATTGCTGCTCCCCAGCACCGCGAACATCCTCAGGTGGCGGATACTGGCAGGCAATGAAGCTCCTCCTCGGCGGTGCAAACTATGGCGCCGCCGCACCGGGAGCAAGGCCGCACGCCGCGTCCAGCCCGGCCGCTCCTGAATGAAGCAGCGTCCGCGCGATCAGCCCCAGAGGGTGGCCCGGCACCCGGCCAGCCAGCCGGTCGGATTGGCAACGGCAGGAAAAGCCGGTGGCGAGCAGATCATCCGTCGTATCCATGTGAGAGCGCCAGGACATTTCGAAAAGTCTGCGCGAGACCGTCTGATGATGTTCCTGATGCCCGAACAGCCCCGCCATGCCGCAGCAGCCCGTCGCCGGCGTCTGCACCTCAAGGCCTATGGCGGCGAAGACTTGCCGCCACAGCGCCCCGCTCTGCGGCAAGGCGGTTACCTCCGTGCAATGGGAAAGCAGCCGCGCCGGGGCCGGCTGCACACCTGCGCGCGGGAAAGACCGTCGCGCCGCCTCGGCCGCTAGAAACTCCTGCGGCAACAGCACAGTAGGCAACTGAAACCCGGCCTTGGGATATTCCTGCCGCAGCATCATGGCAAAGGCTGGTTCGAAGGCGATCAGCGGGTGGCCGAGCGATGCAGCGGACTGCAAATCACAGGACAGCGCTTGAGCCATCCGCGCGAACCCGGCCAGGTCGCCCGCGGCGTAGGCTGCTTTGCCTGCCGGCCGCATCGGCAAAAGGCGCGGCGCATAGCCGAGCGCTCGCAGCCCGGCCACGACATCTTCTTGCACCGCGCCATCGAATAGCGCAGTGAACCAATCCTGTATCAGGATCACGGTGTTCGTCGGCAGCGGCCCTGCCAGATCGGCAGAGGTCAGCCACAAGCTCGGGTCCAGCCGGGCCAGACGGGTCGGCAGGTCGCGGCTGCGGGTGAGAGCTGCCCCGATAGGCGCCACCAGAGGCCAGACCCGCGCCAGCACAGGCGCCAGGCGTGAGACGATCGGGCTGAAGCGTTCGGCCGCCAGAACGAGCCGCTCAGCCCACGAGCGGGGGTGGCGCGCGTGGTAATCGGCCAGAAAGGCTGAGCGCATCGTGGGAATGTCCACCTGCACCGGGCATGAGGTGGCGCAGGCCTTACAGCCCAAGCAGGTATCCAGAACCTTTACCAGATCCGCCTCTAGACGCTGCAGGTCGGGCGCGCCCTCCTGCCGGGCCTTGTGCCAGCCGCGAAGCGCATCGGCACGGCCTTTGGGGCTATGGCGCACGTCTGCGCTGGCCTTGAAGCTCGGGCACATCGGCGTCGTGCTGGCATAGCTGAGACATTGCGCATTGCCGTTGCAGCGGAAGGCACGGGTCAGCGGATCGCCTTCGGCGGCGTTGAAGGCGCGGAAAGGTGTGGTCGCGATGCCAAGTATCGGGACGTCGTTGCTGACGAGTTTGCCCGGGTTGAAGCGGCCTGCCGGGTCAAAGGCGGCCTTCACGCCCTGCAGGGCCGAATAGCCTTCGACGCCGATCCAGTCGCGCAGATAGGCGCCGCGCACGCCCTTGCCGTGCTCGCCCCAGAAGATGCCGCCATATTTGCGGGTCAGCGCGAAAACCGCGTCAGATACCGCCACCAGGCGGTCCCGGTCCGCGACGGAGTCGATGTTCAGGGCCGGCCGGATATGCAGGCAGCCCACATCGACATGGCCGTGGATGCCGAAGCCAAGACCATTTTGCGAGAGCACGGCGAGGAATTCGTCCAGAAAGGCGGGCAGGTTCTCGGGCGGAACCACCGTATCCTCGACGAAGGCAATGGGGCGGGCGGGGCCGTCCACTTTGCCCAGAAGCCCCACCCCGGCGGACCGGATTGCCCAGAGATCACGAATCTCGTCAAGATCCCGCGCCAGATGAACGGCGCCGATCCCGGGCAGACCGGCCAGAATGCGGCAGCACTCTTCCAGCTGCCGTTGCAGCAGGGCGGCCTCGTTGCCGTTCAGCTCGACAAACACATAGGCGACGCGCTGGCCTTTGGCCGGGCGCAGACCGGGCGGCAGACGGCGCAGTATGCCACCCTCCTCGGCAAGGGCCTGGATCGTCTCATCCATCACCTCGACCGCTGTTGGCTCGGCGGCCAGCAGCGGGGTGGCGGCCGCAAGCGCGGCGCGGAAATCGGCAAAGCCGGCCACGATCAGGCGCTTTTCGCGTTCGATCCGCCGAAGCTTGACCCGGATGCGGCTGATAAGTCCCAGCGTGCCCTCGGCTCCCAGAAACAGCCGCCACCACTCGAAACTGCCACCCTCGGGGCAGGCGCGCTCCAGATCATAGCCGGTGAAGCGCCGGTTCAGGCGCGGCGTATTCGTGATGAAAGCCGCCCTGCCCCGCCGCGCGGCGGCCTCGGCCCGGGACAGCATGTCGCCAGCCCATTCCGGCGCGGACGCAAGGCTGTCCAGCAGCCCCTGTGCCCGTGCCAATTCAAGACCCAGAATATTGTCCGACGTCTTGCCGTAGATACGCGAGCCCTTGCCCGACGCATCAGTGCTGACCATGCCGCCGATGGTGCAGCGGCTGGAGGTCGAGGTTTCGGGCGCGAAGAACCAGCCGGTGGGACGGATCTGCTCGTTCAACTCATCCAGCACCATGCCGGGCTCGACGTCCGCCCAGCCCTCGGCCGCATCGAAGGCCAGCAGTCGGTTCATGTGTCGACGCATATCGACAATGACACCATGATTGAGGCTCTGCCCGTTGGTTCCCGTGCCACCGCCTCGCGCTGTTAGAGCGAGACCCGCGAAGGCCGGCGCCTCAATCACCGCCATCAACCGCACCAGGTCATCGGCATCGCGCGGGGCGACGATCAGATCGGGCGCGATCTGATAAACCGAATTGTCGGTGGACATGGCAGCCCGCAGCGCGCTGTCGGTCTCGATCTCGCCGCGGAAACCCTCTGCGGCCAGCGCCCTCGCGAACGCTTCGCATTGGTCGTGATGGGAAACGGCGCGATCGGGCAAGGTCAGTTCTCCGGCTACCCCGGCAGACTTGACATACCGCGGTACTTTTTGAAAATGCAATTAAATGAAGATAAATTCAGATAATCTGAATATTAATCTGCGCCATCTACGGGCCCTTCAGGCCATTGCGGAGGCCGGCAGCTTCGCTGTGGCCGCGTCCCAGCTGGGCGTCGTGCCCTCGGCGTTATCCGAACTGATCCGCCAGTTGGAAGCCAGTGTCGGCGGCGCGCTGTTCGACCGTGCCACCCGTCCGCCGATGATGACGCCGCTGGCGACGCAGTTCCTGGCCGAAACCGGTCCGCTGCTGGAGGGCATCGACCGCGCCGTGACGAGGCTGCGCCAGAGCGCCGGGCTGGAGATCGGCTCGCTTTCGATCGGGGCTTCGCCCTCGGCGATTTCGGAACTGGTCGCGCCGGTGCTGACCGGGTTTCTAGCCACCCACCCGGAAATCCGGCTGCTGCTGCATGATGACATCGCCGAGCGGCTGGCAGGAATGGTAGCCGATGGGCAGCTGGATCTGGCCGTGGCCGGGCGTGCGCTTCATTCGCCCGACCTGCGGCAGGAGGGGATCATGCGTGACCGCTTCGGGCTGGCCTGTCATGCCGACCACCCCTTGGCCAGGGCCCGCCGGGTCGAATTGGCCGACTTGGATGACGTGTCGCTGATTGGCGTGGCAGAGGAGACCGGGACCTACCAGCTTCTGTCGCAAAGCGGCCTGCCCGAGGCGCTGCTGCACCCGCGCATGAACGCCCATTCCACCGTGGCGCAGCTGTGCATGATCGGCGCCGGGCTCGGCGCTGCCCTTTTGCCGCAAAATGCGGTTAACCTCTTCAGCGATCCGCGGATAGTCTTCATGCCGATCGCAGATTTCGAGCTGTGGCGAACGCTTTATGTGATCGAGCCCGTCCGCCGCCCACTGTCGCCCGTTGCGCAGGCATTCCTTCAAGATTTGCGGCAACAATGTCGGACAGCCACATGATGGCAGCTAGCGCAGTCTATCTACCTGCGTTGTAAGAACTCTGTGCCATATGGCCCCATCGAATATCCGATAATACCTCCTACATACTACGGGTTGCGAGATATAAGCAGCGGCACCGCTGTTCAAAGTGCTCACCGATATCAATGCCCCCTTGTCGGACCACGGCCTCAAAGAGCCCCCAGCGCGCGCCTGATATCGAAACGCTGCTTATAGTCATTGCTCAAGAATTTCTAAAACATTGCAATTTCAACAAAATAATTATTATTAGTTTCGACTTGGTCGGCGCGCCACGCTATTTTAGACTAAACTGCAATAGGCACCGCCGAGAGGCGCTTTTGCCACGGCGAGCTGGCGGCTTCCGTCCTGCGCCGTCCCTTGGCCTACCCGACAGTCCGGCCCAGAATGAACGGCTTCCAGCGTCAATGATCGAAACGCTGAGGGAGCATTTATTGTGGCCTTCCTATACTGCCTGCCCAATTCGGGATCGAATGCTTATGGGCGAGCCATCCGGATCATCGTCCAGCTCAATTCTTGGTCCTGGATCGTGCTCGTTATTGCCTTCCATGCCGTGGGTATCGCCATTTTTTACGGATGGTGGCCTATATGCCGTGCCGTTCAGGCACATGCTGCTGCGAAGGGCCGAGCCATGCTGGACATCGTACTCGACGCCCGGTCCTTTCCCAGGTGAAAGGCACCGGGCAGCGGATCGACCGGCTGGCCCGGCTCGACAAGGTGCCGCCGATGACCGGAGCAAGCTCGTACCTCTCCCCGACTAACCGGTAGCGCGTTCTGCTCCGGCTGTTGGCTACTCAGTCATAAGCGGCCCAGGAAAACCGGCGATGTCGACTAGGTGACCGACTCATAACTTCGCAGCCAGATGCGGATTGATGCGAGTTGGATCGAGGCGAGGAAATTGTCGTCTCGCTTGTCGTAGCGGGTGGCGACGGCCCTGAAGTGTTTGAGCTTGTTGAAG